>JAHZJA010000106.1 GCA_022601155.1 Deltaproteobacteria bacterium
CGCCACCGCCCTGTGGTCGTGCACATCGACGACCTGCAGTGGGGTGACCCCGAGTCTGCCGAGCGTCTCGAAGAGCTCCTCGGGCCGACGTCGGGGCCCGGAATCGTCTTGCTGGGCACCTGCCGAACCGAGGAGCGCGACGATGCTCCGTTCATGGTCGCCTGGTCGGCGTTGCGGCGCCGTCTCGACTCCTTGGGGCGTCTGCACCGCCTCGACCTCGCCCCCCTCGCGGGATCGGAATGCGAGGCGCTGGCCCGGGCTCTTCTTCGCGTGGAACGGCTCGAGCACATCGATCCCGCGAGCATTGCCCGCGAGTCCGGGGGCAGCCCGTTCTTCGTCGAGGAGTTGATTCGACAGGCACCCAGCCAACGGCCGGGCTCGACCCACGCCCCGGTCAATCTCCGAAGCGCGCTGCACACCCGCATCGGTGCGCTGCCCGAGGCCGAACGCCGGTTGCTGCAATTGGTGGCCGTCGCCGGTCAGCCCGTTCCTGGGCCTCCGCTGTTTCGCGCCGCGGGCCTGGGCGCGCGAACCTGGCGAGCCCTCGACACCCTGCGAGCCGGACACCTGGTGCGTACCCGCCAGCAGGGGGAGACTCTCAGCGTCGAGAGCTACCACGATCGCATTCGAGAGACGCTGCTCGAGACCCAGAGCGATGCTCGTCGCGCGCGGAGCCACGCGAGTCTCGCCCGTGCCATGGAGGCCCTCGGCTTCCCCGATCGCGGACGGATCGCACGCCACTTGGTCGCGGCCGGTCGAGCCGAGCACGCGGTCGGCCATGCCCTCGCCGCCGCCGAGCATGCTTCGAACGCGCTGGCGTTCGAGCGCGCCGCGGAGCTGTGGGCTCTGGCCCTGCGCGGGCTCCACGAGGGCCCTCGCCGCGATGCTGCGCTGCGCAGCCGGGCCGAGGCCTTGGTGCAGTGCGGGCGAGGGGCTGCCGCTGCGCCGATCTTCGAGCAGCTCGCCGACACAGGTGGGGACCATCGCGATCTTCGTCGGGCCAGCGAGCAATGGCTCACCTCGGGGCATGTCGACCGGGGACGGGAGGCGCTGCGCAAGGTCCTCGTCCACGACGGCCTGCGCTGGCCGGCCAGCACCGCAGCAGCCATGGCGGGGGTCTTGCGCGACCTGCCATCGATCGCGCTGCGCCGCTCCATCCCCCGCCGGACCTCCCCCGATCCGCGTCTGGTCGACCGCGTCGACACCTGCTGGTCTGCGGTGCGCGGCCTGTCGTCGGTGGACCACGTGCGGGGCCTTTACTTCGTGGTCCGCGGCATGCGTCTGGCGCTCGCAGCAGGTGAGAGCCATCGCCTCGCCCGCATCGGGATGTTCTTCGCCGCGCAGCTGCGAGCCACGGGCCTTCCGGGCGGCCCCTCGTTGTTCCGTCGCTACCACCGTGAGGCCGACCGCCTGGGTGATGTGGTGCTCACCGCCTACGCCGACTTTCTCGAGGGCTACGTCCAGCTCCAGCAGGGCAATCCTCTGGGAGCTGCCACCGTGACTCGCCAGGCCATCGAGCGGTTCGAGCAAGAATGCAGCGGAGTGGGCTGGGAGATCTCGATCGCGCTCAACATCTTGTGCGAGACGGTCAGCGAGCGCGGGGATTTCAATGCCCTGGCCGAGCTGGCCGGTCGTGCCCGACGGCGCGCCGAGTCGCTGGGCGACATCAGCGGACTCCAGGGCGCCTACACCTTCCTCGGCCTGTCCGCTCTGGCCGATGATCGACCCGCCGAAGCCCGACGCTTCTACGACGAGCTGCTCGACATGTGGACGGTGGATGGCTTCCACTACCCGCACTTCGTCACGGGGCTGTGCCGCAACCTGTGCGATCTGTACGAGGGCAATCGGTGGTCCGCCTGGGAGCGCATGGAGTCGCTGCTGCCACCACTGGAGTCCTCGGGTCTCGAGCGCTCGCCCCATATGCGCGCCAAGGCACTCGCCCGGCGAGCGTCGTGCGGCCTGGCCGTGCTCGCGTCTGGAGAACACCACGGTCATGGCCTATCCACGCGCGCCCTGATCTCGACGATCCGACGATGCGCGCGAGGCCTGGAGAAGCTACGTCGTCCCGATGGCGCAGCGGAGGTGGTGCAGATCGAGGCCGCGCTGGCCTACCAAGAGGGACGACTCGACGATGCCGTCCACGCCCTGGCACGGGCGAAACAGCGGTTTTCCGCGCTCGAGCTGGATGGTCGCGTACGGCTGTGTGCGCTGCGGCGTTGCCAGATCGAGGATGCCCCGGCGCGCTCGGTCGAGCTGGCACGAGCCGACGTGGCCGCCTTGGGGGTTCGTGAGCCCGAGCGTTGGGCCGCCGCACTCGCGCCAGGGTTCGAGCGACCATGAGCGACCGCAGTGCTCGCTCCCTCCCAGCTCGGAGCACGCCTGCGCTGACGAGCAACGATGGCCTCATCTCGCGTGCGACCACCCCGTCGCAAAGCCACCGACTCGAAACGAGATGATGGTGGTGGTGCGAGATCGGTCGAGACCGGCTGTGGATGTTCAGGCACCCAGCGCGCAGCGGCAGATCAATGCATCGATCTCGGAGGTACAAGAAAGCCCATTGGTGATGGCATCGTCGAGTTCCACGCAGTCGAGCCCCGAGAGGCAGGTGAGCAGTTCCTCGTACGCCCCGCCGCACTCCGGGCTGATGTCGGACAGGGGCGTCGTATCCAGCAGCCACGGAAACGCCGCCTCGCAGTACGGCTGCGCGGTTCCGGGGGGATAGTTGACGTACGGCGAGAAGAAGCTGATGTAGTAGCCCTCGGCATCGCAGGCGAATGCCTGAGCGGTCACGGCCTCGCACTGCGCCGGGATGGTGCCAGTCGCGGCGACCATTGGGATCATGGCGCAGCCCAAGGCCTTCGCCTGCACCGCATCTTCGCATGCTTCGGAGTCATCGGATTCCGACTGGCAACTGGGATCACAAGGACCACCCTGGTTGGCCTCGCAGGTGAGCAGGGCCAGGATCTCCAACTGGCACTGTGCAGAGGCGTTCGCGACGTAGCCCTCGCAGACTTCCTCCAGGTAGACCAGCCCCCCCGGGTAGGCACACCCTGTCTGCGCCGACAGAGCCCATTGTTCGCACACGCTCGCCGAACCCGTCGTCCCTGCGTCGGTCGCGTCGGTCGAGCTCGTCGTCGAGTCCGTGCCCGGGCCCGTGCCCGTGCCCGTCGTCGTGCCGCCTGGGGGCGGATCGCCGCTGGAGTCGACACCCCGACGACCCGGGCACCGCGTCGGTCGTCGAGGCCCCAGATGTCCGCGAGCTCGTCGACGAGTCCACGGCGGTGCCAGTCGTGTCGTCGACCGCCGTCGTCGAGCCCGAGGTCGCGGCCGAGGTCGCGTCATCTCCGCACGCTGGGATCGCGGTGAGGCTCAGCAAGAACAACCAGTTGTCGTGGGGCGATGTCTTCATGAGGTGAGGTCTCGGTCAACGGCGCGGGTGGGCGAGTGCGTAGCAATGCCATTGGCCGCAGACGGACCACGGCTCATCAGCGTAGTTGCGTGAGACGACCGGACGGTTTCCGCGGCCGTTCGTTTCTCCGATGCAGCCCCATAGGTCGAGCCCAGGTCGGTGGCCAAGCCGAGTCTGCAATGCACGTCGCCACGCCACCGCCCGAGGCCAACCGTGAATCCAGCCCTCCCGAACCTCGACGCGGTGAATCCGCGAGATTCGCGGACGACGGGCCACGCAGCAGCATGAGCCTGCAAGCCATCGGAGACGAAAAGAGCGCCCCGGACCCAGCAACGGCTGCGTCCGGGGCGACCGTCATGCCATCACGTGATGTGGCACTCGACCCCGAAGCACCGCAGCCCGAGTGACCGCGCGACCGCCTGAGACGCGTGGTTGTCCCAGGACGTGCTGTACATGGGAACCGAACCGCGAGAGCGGACATCGGCTGCCCACGCCGCAACGACCGCTGCGGCGTGACCCTGGCGTCGATGCTCGGGCACCGTCTCCACGCCTGCGGCCTCGGCTCGACGGGAAATCCGGACGCTGGCGCATACGGACACGGCGCGGCCGTCCACCACCACCGCGAGCAATGGACAGCCGTCGTCGACGTCCGCCCTCCAGCCCTCGAGCGATCCGCTCAGCAGCTCCCGGTTGGCAGCACTGATGCGCACCGCCTCTCCGCGCAGGCCCATCGCCGTGGGGCACACGTAGGTGGGGCCGGCCCAGGTTCGTTGCACGGGTGCGTGCTCTTGCAGCCGTGCAACGTACTCCGACCATCGCGCGGGCCATCGACCAAGCGTTGGGCTCGCCCGCTCCTGGCCACACATCATGGTCAGGCGTTCGATCAGCGGGGGTGGAAGGTTGGATCCGAAGCGATACGTAGGCCCGGCCTCTGTGCGTCCGAGCCAAAACCGAGGCGCAGGATCGCGGCCGCCATCATTGACGAACCGCAGGTGCCCCTCGGCATCGTGCACATACATGGAGTCGACGTGATCGGTCATGAGTTGATCGGCGTCGTTCATCGAGACTCCTCCTGGAAGTAGAGGAGCCGTTGGGCAAGGGCACCCGCCCCCGCAACAGGAGCGGGCGCAGGTGTGTCTTGGGTTGGGCCCCGTGGGACCCAGTCGTTTCTCGTCATGGTGATCGTCATCCCCGAGCGACGAAGGTCGCCCGTCGGCCGCACCGGCTCGACTCCACACGCGTGGCGAGCACGGTCGACCCGTGGTCTCGAAAGGGGTCTTGCCCCCCGGGGATGAGCCCTTGGCAGCCTCTACGGAGACCGCTCGCTCGAACTCGAAGATTTCCGGTGCTGCACCGGGCACGAGCCCGTTATCGCGCAGCACCGCCCGCGGAGGCATGGAACACGTTGGCAGTGATCTCGTATCGGTTCATCGCGTCACCTCCTCGGGTTGGGCTTTCATCTTCGAGCCCCACGCGGTGCCACGTCAAGGGTGGGGTGGCCACGCGGCCTGTCGAGATTGCAGGGAACGCTGGACACCCCCCGGTGCTCTACCCCCGATGCATGCCCCTGACTCGCTACATGAACGAGCAGATCGCGACCGTACGAGGGTTCCTCGACGATCCCGAGGCCGTGCTGCTGGAGGTGCGCTGCGTGGACGAGCAGCTGCCCGCGCTGACCAAGATGCTCGTCAACCTCGGCGAACACGAGGACAGCGAAGACCTGATGGTCGGGGTCGACGGAGACCTCGACGCGCCCCAGGGGCTGTGTGATGCGCTCGAAGTGGCCCTGACGCAGACCGCCGCGGAAGCCGAGTCGATGTTCGAGGCCAAGCGCACGCCGCTGCACGTGCCGCAGCTTCAACAGGCCCCCCCGCACCCCGACCCGGTTCGGGAGCATCGGCTGGCCGAGTATGCCGAGCGGTTGGTGCAACAGATGGTGCCGTTCGTCCGCGCCCTGGTGCTGGTGATCAAGGCGAGGCCCAACGGAGACGGCGCAGCGCTGCGCATCGAGCTCGCGCGCGTGTGTCGAGCCCTCGCGAGCGGCCGGGTCAAGCTCGTCGCGCTCGCCGATCCGTCGACCCCCCTGCTCGACGGGGTCGACGTCGACCGTCCGCGCATCCGCGTGCTCGACACCAAGGCCCGACCCGATGACATGGTCTGCGAGGGCCTCACCGATCCCTTGACGCGCCTGCTCACCCACGATGGTCCGGCCGGTCCGTGGCTCCCGCGTCAGGCGGGCACGCTGGCCGTGGCCCGACGCCGTTGGGTGGTGACGCTGTCGGACGTGCGCTTCGGGAGCCCCATGCATCTGTTCGGCCGCGCGGTAGAGCTGGCGCTCCAGCAGCTGCACGCGATCGCACTGCGACGGGGCCTGGCCGACGCCTCGGAGCCGTGGCTCGAGCAGACCCACGACCCGCTGGCCGAGACCGACGCCGAGCGCTTCTTTGCGACGACACTGCTGCACTACATCGACGAGGTCGTGCCCGCCGAGGATCACGTCGTCGTGCTGCTGGCCCCCACCGTCCCGGACTCCCCCGCCGATGAGCGCTCACGCCTGACCGAGTCGCTGCACCGCCTCGCTCGCGAGCTCACTTCGGCCCGCCTGCGGGTCGTGGCCGTTGCGCCCGGCGCTCCCGGCCCGCGCCCTGCCCCCCAGGCGCTGCGCACCCACGAGTTTCGCATCGACGACCGGGTGGTGGAGCAGGGCCTGCGCGACAAGCTCGAGGAACCGGATCTGTCACCGATCGTGCGCCTGCGCTGCACCGCCTCGCTGGGTGGCTTCGCCATGACCCGTGGCAACCCCGAGGAAGGCATGGATCTCGCCGTGCGCTCGCTCGAGCTCGCCCAAGACATGGACGATCCCGTCGAGGAGGGCGTGGCGTGGTACGGGCTGGGCAATGCACTCTACCGCAGTGGCTCCCTGGCGCAGTCCGCCGATGCCTACGCGCGAGCGGTGGATCTGGCCCTGTGCCACGACCACGCCGTGCTCGCGGCACAGGGCCTGACGGGCATCGGGCACTGCCACTATGTCATCGGCCAGCCCGAGCCCGCGCTCGAGCACTACTCGATTGCGCGCACCTACTACGAGCGACTCGGCAATCTGTTGATGGAGGCCTACGTGCTGTCGTGGATGGCCGAGAGCCACATCAAGGCAGAGCGTCGAGTCCCCGCCGAACAGTGCTTTCGTGAGGCGCTCGTCTGCTGCGAGCGGGCCGAGCCTCTGCTCGGACAGGCCGCCCGGGCGAGCGAGGCCGACATCCGACAGCGGATGGCCCGGTTCTACCAAGGACAGGGCATGCGCAGCGCGGGCAACGAACAACAACGGCGCGCCGAGACCCTCGGGCCCATCGCACCGCTCACTGCAGAACCCTAGCCCCCACCTCGGCGCTACCTCGCCGCGATCTCGCCAATGGGTATCCTCGATCACCTCTCCAACATCCGCTACACCCAGCTGTCCGAGCGCTATGCACGGTGGCTGGGCGCGGGCAGTCACGCCCGCGCTGGCAAGCTGGCTACCCCTGCGGTCGCAGCCCGAGCCACCGCTCACGCCGAGCAGCTCGACCGCACCGCCCCGGCCGAGGGCCAAGCACCCGACGGAGAGTCGGGCGGCGGACTGCTGCAGATCGTGGGCGGAGCCATGCTCACGGTCATCGGCTGGGAGCAACAACTCACCGCTCCGCTGGGTAGGATCTCGTTCTCGCCCCAGCCTGCGCTCCGGGTGTGGGACCTCGACATTGGCTTGCCCCACGCGCACAACCATCCGCCCAACATCACCCCGCCCAACCCGGTCCCCATCGCCCTGCCTTCGTTTGGCCCGGTCATCCCCATTCCCATGCTCTCGGGGGCCAGCCGGGTGTTGATCAACGGTCGCCCTGCGGTGCGCTGCGGCGATATGGGCCTGGGCATCTGGTGCGGTGGGTACTTCCCCATGTTCGAGGTCTTCTTCGGCTCGGCCACGGTCTGGATCGAGTCCGCCCGCGCGGCCCGGGTACTGGTGGACTTCACCAAGCACTGTGTCTTCAGTGCACCCAAGCCCAGTGATCCGCCCATGGGCCCGATGTTCGGCTCGACCATCGGACCCGGCAGCACCAACGTGGGCATCGGAGGCATGCCCTTCCCCTCGCTGTTCAACCTCGCCATTGCCCAGGCCTTCAGGGCCGTGTTTCGCATCGGCGGTGCGATCCTCCGACGGCTGACCGCAGGCAACTACGTGGCCAACCTCGTCCGCAACGGCACCATTCGCATTCGTGTGCCGCCGGGTGCCCCGGCCAACTGGGCCGACGACATCATGCGAGACCTGGAGCGGATCGCCCGTAGCCGAGCCGGGCGACAGACGCTCAATCGCATCGCTCGCAGCGGCAACCACGTCAACATCCATCCCTACAGCGGCTGGGTGCCCAACCCCAGGGGCGGGCCGCCCATCTGGCACCCCCACAACGCCATGGCCTGGGCCGACAACGCCGACGGCATGCTCAACCCTGCCACCGGAGCACGAGGAGCGGGGTCGAACGCCAACGTGGGCCACACCCCCGAGTTCTTCGGCAACCATCCCTCGGGTGGCGCGGGCACCCCGCCCGCAGGCACCACCTCCGACGCCATGCTTCACCACGAGCTGTCGCATGCGGCCAACGCCACCGAGGGCGGCATGCGGCCGCGCGACTACACCAACACCAGCTCGGGCTGGGGCGGAGACGACTCCAACCCTGGTCGCTGGCGCAACCACGAGGAGTACGCAACGACGGCCGCCGACAATGGCTACCGCCGCGATCTGGGCTGCCCCAGCGAGCCAACTACGCCGCACCGCTGCAGTGAGACGCGTCGTCACGGATGAGGGGGACCCCCTCATCCGTGACAGTCGAACCGTGTGATAGTGCCGAGCGTGAGCAGGATGCGAGGGAGGGGCAGCAGATCGGGCGCGCTGATGTCGGTGTGCGGCTCGATTGTGATGGCGGGCTGTGTTGGAGCACCACCGGTCGCCCCCGTCGGTGGCGTGGACCCAGCGACCTCCTCCACGGGGACGGCGGTCACGGGTATGACTGCCACCACCACCACCACCAGCGGCGGCGACTCGGGTCTTGGGATGACCAGCGATGCGGAGCCACCGGAGAGCACCAGCGGTGCCGACGTGGACTCCAGCTCCGACTCTCCCAGCTCCAGCGTTGGAGAGGTCGGCACGGGGCTCTCGGGCACGACCGGAGAGCCCTTCCCCGACTATGGCCCCTGTCCCTGCGGCCCGGATCAGCTGGAGGCCGTGCTCGCCGGAGTGGACGGATGCTTCTGCTCCCCCGCATGCGACGACGCCATGATGATCTCCTGCCCCGACCCGCAGACGGGCGCTTCGCCGGGGTGTGGAATCGTCAGCATGGGAACAGGCGGCACCCCGACTCACTGCATCTTGGTGTGCGACGCCCGCGATGAGTGCCCCCTGGGCGCTTCCTGCCTCCCCGTTCGCAACCCAGGCGTCAACATCTGTACGTTCCCCTAGCGATGCGCTCCACGGAGACAATGTCGGTCTTTGGGTGGAGCGGGCTCGGGGCCGTGGTGAGGACCGGGCTGCGATGACCCCCCACAGGACTCCTCGCCCCGAACGAAGGGATGAAGAGCACTCGCCCAGATCCGCTGGGCGTCGGGAAACCCGTGGGGTGCACGTACCCCGACCACGCGAGCCTGACGTCCCGGGCTCCAGCGAAACGTACCGAAGACCCGATCCCACAGCGTCACAATGGTCCCGTAGTTCCCCGCGTCGTCGGCATCGGCGCTGTGATGGAGACGATGATGTTCCGGACCCATCACCACATGGCCCAGCCACCCCAGCTCGACATCGATGTTCGCGTGCGCACCCAGGGTCTGTACCGCCCGCGCCATGCTGGCGATGAACAAGGCCGGGGCCGAGAACCCCAGCAACAACAGCGGACCGAGCGCCGCGATGTTGTTGAGGAAGATGTCGAGGAAGTGCGCAGTGTTGGCATTGAGCGTGTTGACCTTGTCGGTCACGTGATGAACGCCGTGCTCGCGCCACATCCAGTCGTTCGAGTGCACGAAGCGATGGAACGTGTAGGTGCACAGATCGGTCAGCACGATGGCCATCGGAGCCGCCGCCCACAGCGGAAGCCCGTTGTCGCCCGGGGCGAGCATAACCGCAGCCGTCGCCACCAGTCCCTGCGCGAGACCGCCGAACACTGCCCCTTGGACGATGTAGAGGCCGTCCCGCGTCCACTCCGATCCGTGCGGCTGCCAATCGCGGCGATACGGCACCAGCCGCTCGAGGCCCGTCAGCCCCACCACCAGCCCCACCATGACCACGCCGACCATGCGTTCCAAGGCGAGGTCGGCGACGATCGCATGGGTGCACAGCGCCGCGGTGGCGACCAGGAGCGCGGGATACAGACTCGGGCGCAGCCAGGCAGGAGTCCGACGAGAGGAAGGACGATGAGGATCGAGCATGGGCACTGGCCAGCGTACGAGGCACCGCTCGGGCCTCAAGCGACCGTTTACGCCAATCCGGTCACCGAAGCCGCCACGCGCCACCACCCGCGCTACGATCGTCCCCAGCCCCATGACCGCCCCGACGCCCGAGCCCGACGATGGGCATGACGACGGTGAACAGCGTGTGCTCGCCTCGATGGTCCTGGGCACCGCGGCGGCCTTTGCCACGCTGGGGCCCACGCACGCCGAGCTGTTGGACGCGGCGGGCCTCGCCCCGTCCGCGGTCGAGGACCCGGATGCACTGATCGAGTACGAAGCACTCGTCCGGTTGTGGGCCTTCGTGCTCGAGCGGTTCCCCGATCGCCCGCTCGGCATGGCCCTCGCCCGCCAAGGCGCGCAGATACGGCGGCAGTCGCTGGGTGTGTTCGGCTATGCGGTCCAACACTGCCGCGATGTACGGCAGTCGCTCGCGCTACTCATTCGTTACTGCCCCCTGGTGTTCCCTCGAATCGCGCTCGAGCTCCATGTGGCTGGAGGGCAGGCCCAGCTTCGGGTCGATCACGAGCCGCGGGTGGTCGCCATGATCGAGCCGATCGAGCTGCTCGTGGCTAGCCTGACGTTGGACCTGGCCGCGATCGATGCTCAGCTGACCGACAACGTCCAGGTCTGCTTTCGCCACGCCCCCAAGCACTCCGCCGACGTCTACGCCGAGTTCTTCGGCCCCGCCGTCCAGTTTGGCAGCAGCTGGACCGGGCTGGCGTTCGACGCGGTCGTCCTCGACCAGCCCATCTCCGGCGCCGACCCGCAGATCGGGAAGTACCTTCGGCAGCTGGCGGATGCCCAGCTCGAGGCTGCCCGGCCACCAAGCGACGAGCCTACGCTGGACGCTCGGGTTCGGACCCTCATCGACGAGCGCCTGATGGCCGGCCGCAGTGATCAAGCCTCGGTGGCCCGGGCGCTGGGGATGAGTCCACGAACCCTCCAGCGCCGCCTCGACCAGCTGGACACATCCTTCGGCCGACTGCTCGAGCACGTTCGACACGAGCGCGCGCTGCAGCTGCTGACGGTGCCGCAGCTGTCGGTCGGAGAGGTCGCTTTCATGCTGGGCTACACCAACCCGCGGCCGTTCTACCGCAGCTTCCGACGCTGGACCGGGCGCACCCCGTCGCAGTGGCGGGCCGACCAGGATTGAGGCACCTCAGTGCTGCGTGCGCCAGGACAACGCCGTCGGTTGGGTGCCGGCACCCGCACCATGGAGAACCTGCGCCCCACTGGCGAGTGCGTGTGGAGCCTGGCATCGGTCGAGAACGTGGCCGCCGTCAATGCGCTGGCGTACCCCGCAATCACGTCGGGTCCCGCTTCACGAGCGGTTACTCGGCGACCGTTTCCCTGGCCGACCAGTGCGGTCCGACGGAGCTCGCGTCGCTCGACTTCGAGTGCGTCGCGATTCCCGTGTAGCGCCCCACCGCGCACCCAGCCAGAGATTTGGCCTGTTCCACACACAGCCCACGCCACGACATCGCACCGCCTGAGGGTCGTGGTTTCGGGGGCAGCGCACGGCTGCATCGACCCTCGACGACCCCGTTCGACTGTGGACCATGGTCAATTGCGCCAACTACGAATGAGCGGTTTTCAGGACGATCCCACACGCCGCCAGCCTCCGCCGGGTCTGATACGCTGCCGTCATGGCATGGCTGGAGCGCGGGGGGGCGAACGTTCGCATCACGCTCGCGGCACGCTCGCTGGTCGGACGCGCGCCGCATTGCCTGGTGCGCCCGGATGACCGCCGAGTCTCGGGAGAGCACGCGACCATCGCCTGGACCGCGGAACACTGGGCAGTTCGCGATCTCGGCAGCCGCAACGGAACGTTCGTAGACGGGGCGCGCATCGAGGTGGGCTCGACGGTGCGCCTTGGTCCGGGCAGCACGCTGGGCTTTGGTGGCACGGAAGAAGCCTGGGTCTTCGCCGACGCGAGCCCCCCGGTTGCCACCGCGCGCAACCTCGATGGCGGCGCCGTCGAGGTGGCCGAAGCAGGCCTGCTCGCGCTGCCTTCGGGCGAAGAGCCGCGTGTGTGTGTGTCTACGGAGATCCTCGGCAGGGTTGGATGGCGGAGCTCGACGGCGACTCCCAACGGGTGCGTGACGGCGAAGTGCTGACCGTCGCGGACCAAGCGTGGATGCTGCACTTGCCGACGGCACTCGAGCGCACGGTCGACGTGGGGGAAGGCGCGCCGCTGTTCGACACACTTGCGCTGCACTTCACCGTGAGCAGCGACGAAGAGCACGTTCAGATGGTCGTGCTCCACGACGGGCAACGCCGCGAGCTGGGGTCTCGTGCCCACCACTATCTGCTGCTGCTGCTGGCCCGGGCCCGGCTCGAAGACGCCGCTGCGCCCGAGCTTCCCGAAGCCGAGCATGGATGGCGCTACGTGGAAGACCTGTGCAAGATGCTTCAGGTCGACGATCTACGGCTCAACACGGAGATCTATCGCGCGCGCAAGGAACTGAGCGCACTGGGGGTTCAGGGCGCGCCGCGGTTGGTCGAGCGGCGACGGTCTTCTCGTAGTCTACGCATCGGCACCGGTGCACTGAAGGTGAAGTGAACCCGTCGTCGCGCCGGGGCGCGGTCCGTACGGCACAGACCTTCGCTAGCGCTTGCGCGGGCGAGGGATGTTGTACTGATCGAGCCGGACCAGCAGCGTGTTGCGGGAGATCCCCAGCACCTTCGCTAGCGCTTGCGCGGGCGAGGGATGTTGTACTGATCGAGCCGGGCCAGCAGCGTGTTGCGGGAGATCCCCAGCACCTTGGCCGCACGCGTCTGGTTGCCAGCGCACTGCTCGAGTGCGTCGAGAATCCGGCGTCGCTCGGGATCGCCATCGTCCTCGTCGCCACCCACGGCCGGCGTCGGCACCATGGAGGGCACCCCCGCGCCCGGCGTGCTCTTGGGCAGGTGCTCGAGCGTGATGGCGTCTTCGGTGCACAGCAGCACGGCGCGCTCGATGGTGTTTTGGAGCTCGCGGATGTTCCCCGGCCAGGCATGCGATCGCAGCCACGCGAGCGCTTCGCTCGACAGGGTCGGCGGTGCGGTGTGCCCCGCTCGCTTGCTGGCCTCCTCGATGAACCGACGAGACAACCCCTCGATCTCCCCCACCCGCTGACGCAGCGGCGGAATGACGAGCGAGATGCCGTTGAGTCGGTAGAACAAGTCCGAGCGGAACTTGCCGTCGAGGATCGCCTGGTTGAGGTCGCGATTGGTGGCCGCGATGAACCGAATGTCGAAGGCGCGGTTGCGAAGGCCGCCCACGCGACGAACCGAGCGCTCCTCGAGCACACGCAGCAGCTTGACCTGCACCGCCATCGGGAGCTCGCCGACCTCGTCGAGGAACACGGTGCCCTCGTTGGCGGCCTCGAGCAGGCCCATCTTGAACTCCACGGCACCGGTGAAGGCACCTTTTTCGTGCCCGAACAGCTCACTCTCGAGCAGCTGCTCGGCCAGCGCTCCACAGTTGAGCGGCAGGAACGGACTGTCGGCACGAGGCGACATCGCGTGCAGCTTGCGAGCCAGCACGTCCTTGCCCACCCCCGTCTCGCCCAGCAGCAAGACATTGATGGTGCTCTTGGCGACGCGCTCGGCCAGCTGATACAGGCTGGTCATCGCGCGGTCTTCGATCACGATGCCGCTGTCGTCGATGGCACTGCGCGGGGTGGCCGTGGAGGCCTCGGATCCAAACGGGTCCTGCACCATCAGCAAGACATTGCCGACCTCGAAGGTCTCGCCTGCCGCGACGGGGACCTTCTCCGAGCCTGACAAGCGCTTTCCCCGCACGCGAGTGCCATTGGAGCTTCCCGCATCGCTGACGTGGATCTCGTTGCGTCGCCCAAAGTGCAGTGATGCGTGGTCGCGCGAGACCGACGGGTCATCGATGCGCAGATCGACCTCGTCGCCGCGTCCCAATTTGAAGACGCCCGCCTCGGGCAACGGGTGTGAGCTGACCTTGTCCCCCGCGATCAGCATCAACCGCCGGCCAATACGCTCGATGTGTCGCGACACCGGCAGGGTGCTGGGCACCTCGGCGTGGAGAGACCGGCTGGGGATTCCTTTTGGCTTGTGCGGGTCGGCCATCTGTGGGGACGCCGCGAGTCTAGCAG
>JAHZJA010000107.1 GCA_022601155.1 Deltaproteobacteria bacterium
CTGCGTCGACCTCGGTCGTCCCCTCGCCCCGACGCTCGCGACCATAACAGGGATCATCGGCACAGACCACGGGCGTTGGGCTCCCGGCACGCCCACCGACCTCGGACGCACTGGACCCACCGCCGACCCCACGCGGGGTCGAATGTCGCGGCGTGCACGATGACCATGCCGAGGCTGAGGTCGGCAAAGTCGACCAACACGATCAAGCCGATGTGCATCAGCACCATCGAGACCCACAGCCATGGTCGGAGCCTGCGCACGAGGGCCAGCGGGGCGAACCCGATCTCGAGCACCAGCACCCCCCACGTCATCGCGGTCGTCAGCGCGGGAGACAAGGCCAGCATCAGCTCGCGCAGGGTGTTGGGGCGCGCCAACGGGTTGTGGAGCACGGCGATGATCGCCGTGCCGTCAGCCCACGAGGGCGACACCAGCTTGGTGATCCCGCTGTAGCTGTAGCCTACCGCCATCACCACCCACAGCGCCCAGTAGACCGAGCCCGACAGGCGCCAGGGTCGTGCACCTCGGCGGCGTCCTGGGCCGGCCATCGCATGGACCAACAACACCAGGCCCACGTAGGGAAGGCTGGGATTGGTGATGAGCGGGTTGCGACCCAAAAAGCACGCCAGCACGTACCACGACACGACCGCACCCGCCCTGTCGCCCACCCCGGCGATCAACGTCACGCTCGCCACCAACCCCATCCCGAGCAACACCATGCACGCCCAGGGGGCGTCGCACAGGACCAGCACGTTGGGAAACGCGTGGCGCAGCGGGCTCGTGCTCGCGTCGGGCAGCATCCCCGTCGACGAGAACAACTCGCTGGCGTGTGGCCAAAGAGCGAGCCAGTGCCACATCAAGTAGATGCCCAGCCCCACCCGCAGCATCGCCCAGCTGTGTCGCGTCCATCCGTTGTCGAGTGAGGGGATCATGAGCACTGCACCTTCATGGCCATCGCCATCGCGGGTTGTTCGGTCGTCCCCGGCCGGGGCTCGTACACGACCACCACGGGGTCGACGATGTCGGCCGTGCTCACCCCCAGTTCCTGCAGCAAGGGCCGCTCCCCACACAGGCCGTAGCGCGCCACCGCCTCGAACATGGGGCGGAGTCGATGGTCGTCGCGGGCCACGGGCCAAAACGCCAACGCTGCGCCGTACGCATTGCGGCGGTTGTAGGACCCACCCAGTCGGCTGTACGTCTCCGGGTCGAGGTCGATGACCGTCGTGTGCCCGTCGTGGGTGGTCAGGCGGAGCGAGAATCGAGTCGAGAATGCCTCGTAGCCCGCGGTCGCGGTGAAGACCTTGGGCGCGGGGCTGGCCCCGGTGGCGGCCGCTGCCCCCGCCAGCAGCGGAAGCCCGGCCGCGCGTGCCCCCATGTGCACCAGTCCCAAACCCAACACCACCGCGGCAGCCCGTTGGTCGCCCGCCGTCCGTCGCCGCTCCACCGCCCGCAGCGGCGATGCATTGACGTCCACCCCGCACAGCATGGCGCCCAGCCGCTGCTCACGGTCTTGCTCGAACCCACAGTCGCCGTCGAAGGTCGCCCGGTTTTCGTAGGTCCCAAACATCATGTCCCACAGCGGCAGGTCGCTGTAGTTGTGGGCGTGACGGCCCCGCTCGTGGTGCACGCGATGCATCTCCGGGCGCTGGAACACGTAGCCCACCCATCGCGGCGTGCGGACGTTCCAGTGATAGAACAGCTCGGCAACGCCGCTCAGCAACACCGCACCTGCGGCCGCTCGTGGCGTGGCGCCCACGCCCACGTACAGCACCGCCGCGCTGAGCAAGCCGTTGAGGCCAATCTCCAGTGGGTGCTTGTAGAAGCTGGTCACCACCTCCAGCCGCGCCGGGCTGTGGTGAACCTGATGAACCCAGCGCCAAAGCCACGGCACCGAGTGCCGCGCGCGGTGCCACCAGTAGTAGACGAAGGTCAGGGCCACATAGCCGAGAACAGCGCCCCCAACGACGCCCAACCGAGCCGACGACCACGGGCGAACGTGGGCCAGCCACGGATCGACGAGCCAGCCGCTCGCGAGCACCACCAGGGCCTGCACCCCGTTGAGCACCGCCACCCGCGGCAGCCACCCACGCACCGCTTCGAGGCGGTGCCCGGGCCAGCGGCGCTCCACGATGATCATCACGATGGCGAAGGCGACCACGATCAGAGGTACGGACATGACGCACACCAAAGCAGGCGCTGATCCGGATCTTCGATATGTTTGATTTCAATAACTTGAAGGGAAACCCGATCTGGCTGCATACATTTTCTGATCGCGGCATATTCATTTTTTGCCCATTCAGCTCAGGACTTGCGCCCTTGGCGCGGCCGTAACCTCTCGACGAGCCACCGTTCCAAAATGGGCCGAGACCAAGCGCCCGCTCGATGCCAAATCGCGCTCACCGGCCCCATTCACGGGCGTACGGCATCGGGCCACGTGGTGAGCATCGCCGCGAACTTGCGTGGATAATGTCGTTGGAACGCCGTCAGTTCGTGAACGCCCAAGCCGAAGAAGTCGAGATCGACCGCCAACGCGTGGCGATGTTGTTCGCGCGGGCTCCGGTGGCACTGCTCACCGTCGTGGTCAACGCAGGCTTGTTGGGCTGGCTGATGTGGGGCCACGCGCCCACGGACTTGGTGCTCGCATGGGTGGGCGCCCTGTGGACGGTGAGCCTGGGCCGGGCGTGGCTGGTGCTCAGCCACCGCCGGCGCCCCGACGCCCGCTCCTCGGTCGCCTGGGAGCGGGCGTTCGCCGTCGGAGCCGCACTCAACGGCGTGGTCTGGGGTCTGGGTGGTTTTGCGTTCACCGGCCCCGATGTCATCACCACACTGGCCGTGTTGCTGGTGATGGGGGGCATGGTCGCGGGCGCATCCTCGAGCACTTCGATCTCGATGCTCTCGTTCGCGATGTATGCCGTCCCCGCGCTGCTTCCCGTGGTGGTCGCGCTCGGGCTCACGGGTACCGCGCTGGCATGGGTCATGGCCGTCATGCTGGTGCTGTTCGGCGGCGCGATGGGGGTGCTGGCCCGCCAGGGCGGTCGCGCAATCATCAGCTCGTGGCGTCTGGAGCGTCACAACGCGATCTTGGTGGAGCAGCTGCGCCTGGCGTCCCAGCAACGCAGCAGTCGCATGCGGCTTCTGCTCGAGCAGGCCGGCGTCGCCGTGCTGGTTGCCGAGCCGACCACGCTGACGATCCTCGAGGTCAGCGACAACGCCTCCTCCTTGCTGGGCACCGAGACCGGGCCTCTGGTCGGCACCACCCTGGACCGGATTGCTCCCTTGGCGGCCCGGGCCGACACCGCCAGCTGGGCGCTCACCGCCACCCGGGCACGGACATCCGAGCAGATCCTCGGCGGCATCACGGGGCAACCGCGGCCCGACGGGACCATCGCCGATCTCGAGATGAGCCTCGTCGTGCGTGCCATCGACGGCAAGGATCATCTGTTGGCCGTGCTCAAGGATGTCGCCGAGCGCAAGGCTCTCGAAGCGGCGCTGCTTCAGTCCAGCGTGCTCGCGTCGCTGGGGACCCTCGCCGCGGGGGTCGCCCACGAGGTCAACAATCCACTCGGCTACATTCTGGGCAACCTTCACACCCTGCGAGAGCACGTCCCGCCCGTCGCCGACCAGCTCCCCACCGACACGCTCGAGTCGATCGACGAGTGCATCGTGGGAGCGCAGCGCATCCGACGGATCGTGGAGGACCTCACCTCCACGGCGCGCTCAGCCGCCCCGGGGGGGCACGGCGGCAAGGCCGATATCGAGGCCATCCTCGACAGCTGCCTCAAGGTTGCCGACGCCGAGATCCGCTACCGCGCCCGCGTGGTCCGATCCCGGGAGCAGCTGCCCACGGTGCCGGTCGATCCGATCCGCCTCAATCAGGTGTTCCTCAACCTGCTGCTCAACGCCGCCCAGGCGATTCCCGAGGGTGATGCCGACGCCAATCGCATCACCGTGCGCACGAGCTTCGACCCCAAGCGACAGCGCGTGCGCGTGGCGGTGACCGACACCGGTTGCGGTATCGAGGCCGAGCTGCTGCCGCGCATCTTCGAGCCGTTCTTCACCACCAAGGCTCCGGGCAAGGGCACGGGCCTGGGCCTGTCCATCTGCCATGCCTTGGTGACGGGCAGCGGCGGCACACTGACCGCCACCAGCGTGGTTGGGGAGGGCACGACCATGCAGATAGAGATCCCCGTCGAGGCCCAGGCCGAGCCCGACGCACCGACCGTCGTGGTCGCGCCACCACGACCCCCGCGACCTCTGTCGTGCCGTGTGTTGGTCGTCGACGACGAGCCATTCGTCCGACGCAGTGTCGAGCGACTGCTGCGAGAGCACGAGGTCGTGACGGTGTCCGACGGCGCCCAGGCCATCGAGACGCTGGATGCCGGCCCCGGCTTCGACCTCATCCTGTGCGACCTGATGATGGCCGGGATGACCGGGATGGAGCTGCACGAGCAGCTCCAGCGGCGCTCGCCCGACGACGCCGAACGGATGGTGTTCATGACGGGCGGGGCGTTCACCGAGCGATCGCGACGATTCCTCGAGCGGGTGTCCAATCACTGCATCGGCAAGCCGTTCGACGTCGATGCCCTGCGCGAGCTCGCGACGACCATGGCCAGCAGCCGCGACGGAGATTCCGCCGCGGGGTCACCGGTCATCCCTTCGCCACGCGTCGGCAGCGGGGGCACTCGCACCCCGCCGCCGTCGTAGTCGACCTCCGGCTACTGGCCCAGCACGCAGGCCTCGCCCCCACCCGGCCCGGCGTTGGGGCAGTGGGTCTCGGCATCGGCTGCGGCCAGGTTGGCGTAGTACGCCCGGCAGCCGATCGAGTGGCCGCCCGTGTCCGTGGCCCCACCGGGGTACCACGAGGCGCACGTGCTGACGCACTCGTTCATGTCGGCCCACAGGTTGAGGTCGCCCTCGCAGTTGTTGAAGTACCGCGTGCAGTACAGGTCGCACGTGGGTGCCTCGGGGTCGGTGCAGACCTGCGCTCCACTGGGGCCCGAGTGTGGGCAGTGCAGCTGAGCGTCGATGCTCGAAGCCACGCCCGCGTGGTAGATGCGGCAGCCCAGGCTGTCGCCGTCCACGTCTTCCATCGCGCCCTCGGGCCACTGGCCGCAGTGGTCCATGCAGTGCTGCATGTTGGCGTACTCGGCGAAATCCTGGCACGAGGACATGTACAGCTCGCAGTACGCTCCGCACTCGAGCTCGACCGGCTCTCCGCTGCTTCCGCCGTCGTCGGTCGTGGGGTCGGGCGGGTCGCCCGAGCCCGAGTCCGGATCGGGAGGAATGGGGGTCGGTCGCCCCGTCGTGTCCATCGGCTCGTCGGCGGTCGTGCCATCCATCGGGGTGCCCGTGGTGGAACCGGCAGCCGCAGGCTCGCCCCCATCGTCCGAATCACACGCACCGAGGCCCAGCGCCCCCATCAACATCAAGAATCTCGTGCCTTGCTCGATCGTCATCGCTCGTCCTGTTTCGTAGAGACCGGTTGGGTGTCGCGAGGCCCAGCGAGACCCTCACGACGGGGGGGTTACGCAGCGACGGCGTGGGTGGATCGAGGGGCAGGTACACGTTTTTCGTACCGATCCAATGGCGCCGGGCCGGCGTAGACCCCTCCGAATCGAACAGGGCACTGCGCCACGATGGCAGCAGCCGGCCCCTCGAAGCGGGAGAGAACCATGAGAACGAAAACCAAAGCATGGGTGGCCACCGTGGCCCTCGGCGCAACGGCGCTGTCGATGGGGGCCAATCCCGACGCACGGGCCGCAGATCACATCGACTCGCCGACCGCGACCGCGGACTCGGCCGCCGACATCGGAGACTTCTTTGCGTGGCGTCAAGACGACCGGCTCATCGCCGCGGTCACCTTCGCGGGACTGGACGTCCCCGGCAGCGACGGCACCTACGACGACGGCGTCCTGTACGGCATCCACGTCGACAACAACGGCGACAACGAGCCCGACCGTACGGTGTGGGCACGGTTTGGCCAGGACGCCGACGGCAACTGGGGCGTGAAGTTCGAGGGCATCCCCGGCGGTGACCCCGAGGTGATAGGGCCGGTCAACACCGAGCTCGACGCGGGGCTCAACCTGCGTGCCTTCGCGGGAGTGCGCGAAGATCCGTTCTTCTTCGACTTCGACGGCTTCATGGCGACCACCCAGACGGGAACGCTGGCCTTCGACGGCACCCGCGACTCGTTCTCGGGCACCAACGTCACCATGCTGATCGTGGAGATGAGCGTCGACGGCATCGCCGGAGGCGGCGACCAAATCCACCTGTGGACCACCAGCGCCCGGAAGGAAGGCGAAGAGTGAAACGCACGACCAAGACCCTGATTTCGCTGTTGACCACGGGCCTGCTGCTGGGCGGCTGCTTCAGCGACGAGACCCCCCCCGTCGAAGGTGCGGACACCGATGGCGAGACGGATGCAGGCGAGACCGACGACGTCGACCCGCCCGATCCCCCGCTGCCCCCGCCCGGCACGACCGGAACGACCGGCCCCGACCCCGACAGCTCGGGCGATGCCTCCGAGACGGACGGCGAGACGGACGGCGAGACCGAGTTCGAGTTCGACGAGGCGCCGCCCGAGGACTACACGGTGCAGATCGATCGCACGGGGATGCCCGCGGTCGCCAGCGCCACCATCACCGACCGCGAGGCCTACAACGCCGCATCCCCGGCCGATGACGCCGCGGGCGTGTTCGTCGACGACATCGTCGCCAACCTCACCGGGCTTCACGAGGCCCTCGACGACGACCTGATCGCGGCGGGACTGGTCCCCTGCGACGTGGCGACCTGCGTGGCACAGGCCGGACCCCTGGTGATCCCCGATACCCTGTCGATCGACCTGACGATGGACGCGGGCTTCCCCAACGGTCGCCTCCCCGAAGACACCGTGATGGACGTGACGCTCGCGGTCGTGTTGCTCGACCTTGGCGCGGCAGGCCAAGGCGTGACCACCCTGGTCGGGCTCAATCCCACCGAGAACGACGTGGAATTCAGCGACCAGTTCCCGTACTTCGCTCCAGCTCACCAGTAGGGCCAACCCAGCTCGCGGCTGGTCCTCATTCGCGGCGGCGCCACGACCATTTCAACGGTCGGGGCGCCGTCGCTTCGTTTTTGGCGACAAAACAGCCACGATGTCCGGGACTTGGCGGCCGAGTTCGGGCCCCGGTAGCCGCGTGTCGGCCGCGCGGCTACGCTAACGTTCGTGCGTTCCCAGGCTCGCCTCGCGGCAGGGACAGGGGGCAAGCGCCGGTTGAGTGGCGGTGCTGGCGTCGTTTGGGCGCTGGGGTTGCTTGGATGCCCCGCTGCCCTGCCCCCGCCCAGCTCCGTCCCACCTCGCGCAGAAAACGCAGCCCAGGCTGAGCAGGGGCGTTCCCCGGGAGAGTCGACCGCGGAGCGATCCACCGCAGACGACGAGCAAGGGTGGCTCGACGCCGAGACGGCACAGGCCGAGGCGACGCGCATCCTCGAGGAGATCGCCAAGGCGCGGAACCTGGCCGTCACCCGGCCCGTGAACGTCAATGTGGTGGACAAGCCCGGCATCCGGGAGTTCGCCCAGCGCTCGATGTACGAGGACACCACGCCCGAAGAGATGCAGCTGATGGGGCGGGTCCAAGCCAGTCTCGGAGTCATCCCCCACGACCGCGACCCCGAGCAGATCATGCTCGATCTGCTCGAGGACGGCGTCGCCGGTTTTTACGATCCCAAGGAAAAGACCCTGTTCATCGGTGACTTCGTTGACA
>JAHZJA010001229.1 GCA_022601155.1 Deltaproteobacteria bacterium
CCAACATCGTGACCGTGTTCGACGGCGGCTTCGAGGACGCGGGCGCGTTCGTGGTGATGGAGTTGATCGATGGCGGGTCGATGACGGCGTGGCTGCGGCGGACGAGCCCGGGGCCCGCGGCGATCGTGGCGACCTTGATCGACGCGGCACGCGGCCTCGCCCATGCGCATCGCGAGGGGTTCGTCCATGGTGATTTCAAGCTCGACAACGTGCTGGTCGCCTCGGATGGCCGGGTGCTGGTCTCGGACTTTGGGCTCGCGGGGCGGGTGGGAGCCAAGCCCGAGCGTGCCGGCATGGGGACGCCGCTGTACATGGCGCCCGAGCGCCACATGGGGCATCCGCTCGGTCCTTCGTCCGATCAGTATGCACTGTGTGTGGCGCTGTTTCGGGCGTTGCACGGGCGCTATCCGTTCCCCGTTGGTGATCGTGAGCGCATGCTGGCGAGCAAGCTCGCCGGACGGGTGCAGCCGGTCTCGTGGTCGGCAGTTCCAGCGCGAGTGCGACGGGCCGTGCTGCGCGGGCTCGGTGCACATCCGTCCGAGCGGTACGGCTCCCTCGATGCCTTGATCGCCGCGCTCGGCGGGCGGCGGCGGTCTTGGTGGATGACGGCCATGACGGCGACTGCTGTCCTCGGCGTGGGGGCGGCTTTCGTGGTGGGCTCGTCGCTGGGGTCGTGCCCGGAGGATGCGGCCCCATGGTCCTCGGCCGAGGCCGAGCGGGTTCGTCGTGGGCTCGGGTCCAGCGGGGCCGAGTTCGTCGGGTCGACCAGTCAGCGTGTCGACGGAATGCTCGCTGCCTACGCCTCGCAATGGACCCAGAGTCAGCCGCGGGCGTGCAGACCGTGGGGGACGTCCACGGCGCTACAGCGGCCGGCCATGGACGCGATCGACGGCTGCTTGCGACGGGCGCGGCTGAGGATGGACGCGCTGGCTGGGGTGCTGTCGCGTGCAGACGGGCTGGTCGCTGAGCACGCGGTGCAGGCGGTCGAGTCACTGGTGCATCCCGCCGAGTGCTGGCGGCGGCCCGAGCCCGGTCCGGTTGCCGAAGGCCTGCAGCGGACCAAGCTCGAGGCGATGCTGGCGACGACCGAGGCCCATGCGGTGGTGGGACTGTCGGCGACGTCGGCCGCGCTCGCCGAGCGCACCGTCGAGGCCGCGCGGGCCGCCGATGCACCCGATGTGCTGGCGCGCGCCCAGCTGTGGCGGGGCCTGGCGTGGATCGAGCAAGCGCGTCACGACGAGGGCCGGAGATCGCTCGAGGCCGCGTACTACGGGGCGACGGAGCTGGGTGATGACGACACGGCCCGCGATGCGGCGGTGGAGCTGCTCCGCCTCGCGGTCCATGGTCAGCCCGATCGCGATGCCGCCGAGCGCTGGGACCGGGCGGCACAGTCGCTGTTGTTGCGTGCACCCCCGGTCGACGAAGCATGGGCGCGACTGACCCTGGTCCGCGCGGACCATGCGTTCGAGTCGGGTCGCTCGGATGTGGCCGCGGACCTCTATCGGCAGGCGCTGGCGCTTCGCCGCCGCCGTGGTGCGCCATCGTTGGCCCTGGCCGAGTCGCTCGAGGGGATGGGCACCATCTCGCTGCGTCAGGGCAGTCTGCAGCCGGCGCTGGCGTTGTTCGCGGAGACGCTGCAGGTCCGCCGGACCCTGCTCGGCGACCACCACCCCTGGCTGGCCGTGGCCCACAACAACTACGGGATCGCGCTGGCGATCTCCGGCGAGGGGCCGCGTGCACGGGCGCACTTCGAGGAGGGTCTACGGGTACTGGAGGCCTCACTGGGCTCCGAGCATCCGCGGGTGGGCCGGGTCCTCACCAACCTCGGTCAGTTTGCGCTGGGTGCGGGAGATCCCGCCGGGGCCCGTCCTCATCTCGCCCGTGCCGTCACCATTCTCGATGCCACGCAGGGTCCTCGACACCGCGAGACGATCACGGCACGACAGTTGCTCGCGCGGGCACTTTTGTATGACGGACAACCCCAGCCGTCGCTGGCCCTCGTGCGACGGCTGCTGGCCGACGCGGAGCAAGCGACGTCGGCCACGATCGAGCTGGGGCCGCTTCACGGATCGCTCGGCGAGGTGCTGCTGGCACTGGGCCACCACGAGGCGGCGGCCGAGGCCCTGGAGACCGCGCTGGTGGAGCTGAGCGGGCCCGACCCAGAGCAGCACGCCCACCTGTACCGAGCCTGGATGGCCGAGGCGTTGTTCGGGCTGCAGCGCTGGGAGCGGGCCGACGAGGAGGCCGAGCGGGCCTGGGCTGGCATGAACCCGGGCGACGCGAGGAGTCGGCTGGCGCTGCTCCGATCACGCCAGGAACATCGCCATGGGCGCTGCCGGTCTGCGGTGGAGTTCGCTCGTGTCGCACGGGAGGAGCTGCCGTCCTGGGTGATCGAGGGCCATCCTCGCCGTGCGCGGGTGGGCGACTGGACCGAGACCCTCGAGCGACGATGCCCGCCGACGGCCGAGGACGCCGTGCTGGGGGCGTCGGCGCTGGCCACCGACTAGCTCGCTCGCGGGCAGGATCTGCCTGTGGACGATCGCTCGTGTCTCTCGGACGCTCACGCGTGGCCAGACCAGCCCGGGCAGGCCATCCTCCGGCCATGGCCACGCTCGGACTCAACATTCGCTGCGTTGCGGGTCAATCGCACCGCGACGCCATCAGCCGGTTCTATCGCGAGGTGTTCGGCGCTGACACGGTGCATCCTGCCGAGGATCTCGACGTGTACGTGCTGGGCGGCACGGCGTGCATCGGGGTTTACTTCGTGGCGGACGACCAAGCCCTCACCCCGCAGCAGCACGAAGCGGTGGGGACGTGGATCGAGATCACCGTGGACGACGTGGAGCAGGTTCGGGCGCAGCTGAAGGAGCGAGGTGTCCAAGAGCTCACCTACCGCGACCAGGAGCACCACTACTTTGCTGCGCCCGGCGGCCAGGTGTTTCGGCTCGCCGCGGCGTGAGGCCGGCTCGGCGCTACCACCAAGGCTCGGCCGTCATCCACACACCCACGCCGACCAGGCTCCAGGCGATGAGACGGCGCAGGGTGGCCTTGTCGAGACGGCCGGTCGCACTCGCGCCGAGGTACGCACCGACCATGGTCGCGGGGGTGATCACGCCAAACGCCCACAGGTCGATGTTGCCGTCCCACATCGAGGCGGCTCCGGCGAACAGGCCCGTGATGCTGCCGATCGCCATGTTGCTCCCGATGGCGCGGGCAGGGCCGACCCCCAGCTTCATCATCGCGGGCAGCCGCAGTGTGCCCAGCAGCAGTCCCACCACGCCCGCGATCGCACCGAGGCCCGCGCCCATACCGAGCTCGGCCACGAGCTGAGGACGTGCCGTCGCCATCGCCTCGCGGCTCTCGGAAGCGCTGGATTCTTCGTCCTTCGGCGGGGGCTTGGCGGACGGTCGCAGTGCGGCCCACAGCATCACCAGCCCGGTGATGACCAGGGTGATGCCGATGCTGGTCTTGACCAGTGCGGGATCGAGCTGAGGGGCGATGCGCGAGCTCAACCACGCGGCGATGGCCGAGGGAATTCCGATCGTCGCCATCAATCGCAGATCGACTCGGCCCGCGCGGGCATGGCGGGCCGCGCCCACCATCGCGGCGACGGACGAGATGCCCATGCTGGTGGCGGCTGCGACGGCGGGTGAGCCGAGCCAATACACGAGCACGGGTAGCCGAAGCTGACCGAAGACGAGGCCCACCGAGGCGCCGACGTAGCTCAGCCCGAACGACATCAGGGCCACCAGACCCAGGACGAGGAGCTCGGGTTCCATCGGCGTGCCCGTGGACGGCAAGCGTAACATCCACGAGCCCACGGCGCCGCGGCTCCCATCCCTTGACCCCTGGGTAAAAACCGGGGCATCGTGCTCGCGCTTGGCAGAGGTTCCGTGTCGACCGCGAGGTACGCCCAAGGCGAGCTGACGGAGCTTCGCTACGCCCCCATGGTGATCGTCAACTGGTCACCGGTTGCGCTGGGATTGGTGCGTACGCTGGCTCAGGCTGCGCCTGTCTCGCCCGAGGCGGGGCCCCCGGTGATCTGCGTGGGGACGGAGTCTGCGGCCAGCATCGAGGAGGCACTGCACGGCCTGTCGGCGCGAGCCCTGCTGCGCTACGTGCAGGTACCGAGCCTCGCCGAGGGCATCGAGCCGCTGGCCTCCGCACTGGAGCAGACGGTGCGGATCGCCGCGGCCCGGGCGGTCATCGTGCTGCCCGACTCTCACGCCGAGGAGCCCGATGCTGCTTCGCGGCTGACCTGCGCGGCGGTGTCGCGGGCATGCGGCCCGTATCCGGTGCCCAACATCTTGGTCGAGGTCGAGGACCCCGAGGCCGCCTACGAGTTTGCCGGACTCGGTGTCGCGACGGTGTTCTATCCGGGCTATCTGCGGGCAGCGCTGCTGGCCCACGCCTGCGTCGACCTGGGAGTGTTTCAGTTCGTCTACGGATTGCTGCGGGGTCGCTATCGCGTGCGGCTTCGACCCGTGCCGCACGCCCTGAAGGAGGGCACGTTCTTCGACGTCGCGCGCGCTCTGGAGGTCGATGAGGCGGGCAATCCGATCACCGCGATCGGCCTCCAGCTTCCCTCACCCGAGCAACCCGGTCCCGACGGTGAGACGACCTTGAAGATCAATCCCGGCCCGGGCCACCCGGTGCGCGACGCGGTCGGGGTGCTGGTGCTGGTGGATTCATGAAGCACCCTCGATGGCTCCCATGGCTGGCCTTGGTCGTGATGATCGCGGCATGGATCTCACCCGCCGCGACGGCTCGGGCGGAGCCGAGGACGTATCGCTGGGGCGCGGGCAGCAAGACCGGTGGATTCACGCGGATCTCCAAGGCGGTGGTCGAGGGGCTGGAGCACACCGGGAACGACATCGCCCTGGACATCCACACCACCAAGGGCTCCTGCGACAACATCCACCGGCTCCTCCAAGGCGAGCTGGACTTTGCGCTGGTGCAGTACGACGTGGCGGCCGAGGCTCACAAGGCAAGCCTGGCCGCGCAACACGCCGTCGA
>JAHZJA010001230.1 GCA_022601155.1 Deltaproteobacteria bacterium
AGCGGCGTCAGCTGGGGAAGGTAGGCCAGCCGGGTCGCGCGCTCGCGGCGAGGCACGCTGGCGAGCGGCCGATCGCCAAGCCGCACTCGACCGGCCTCGGCCGTGCGGAGGCCCGCGAGGCAGCGGAGCAGCGTGCTCTTGCCGCTGCCGTTGGGTCCTACCAGCGCCCAGACTTGGCCGGGCTCGACCTCCAGGTGGAGCCCCCGAAACAGCCAGCGGCGCGGCGGGCCGTCGACCTGCACGCCGAGCTCTTCGACGGCGAGCTTCATGCTTGGCCTCGCGACCGCTGCAGCAGCCACAAAAAGAACGGGGCGCCCGCGAGGCTGGTGAGCGCTCCGGGGGGGATGACCACCGAGTGGATCGAGCGCGCGAGCACGTCGATGGTCAGCAGTGCGATGGCCCCGCCCAGGGCCGACAGCGGCAACAGGCGCGCGTGCCCAGGGCCGCCCAGCATGCGAGCCACGTGCGGGATGACCAGCCCAACGAAGCCGATGACCCCGGCCATGGCCGTCGCCGCGCCCACCAACAGGGCCACCGCCAGCAGGGCCAGCCGTTGGGTGCGGACCAGATCGACACCGAGCGACTGCGCCGTGTCGCGGCCCAGCTGCAGGGCATCGAGGTCCAGGCGCAGCCACAGGGCCAAGCCGGTCCCGGCGGCCAGCGGCACCATGGCCGACTGCAGGTGTCCCCAGCTGCGTCCTTCGAAGCTGCCCATCAGCCAGCGCACGACCTTGATGCCCAGATCCCAGCGCTCCGTGTCGATGGCGAGCAGCAAGGTGGTCACCGCTCCGGCCATTGCACCCAGCGCGATGCCGGACAGCAGCAAGGTCGTGGTGTCGGAGTGGTCGCGGGCGAGCGTCAGCAGCACCACCAGCACCGTTGCGGCTCCTGCCGCGGCGAGCACGGGCACCGCGAAGACGCTGCGCTCGTCGAGCCCCAGCGAAAACCCAACCACGGCGAAGGCGGCCGCACCGGCGCTCACCCCCAGCACTCCGGGCTCGGCCATCGGGTTGCGGAACAGGCCTTGGGTGATCGCACCCGCCAGGCCGAGCGCGCCCCCGAGGACGGCGGCCAGCAGCGTCCGCGGCAGGCGAAGATCCCAGACCAAGGCATCGAGGGTGGACGTGGTGGCCTGGTCACTCATCCCCAGCTGGTGGGCCAGGACCTGCGTCGCCTGCCCCAGGCTCACGTCACCAGGACCAACGGTCAGCGCGAGGCCCAGCAGGCCCAGCAGGCCCACGACGAGCGCCGCGACGACGGCCGGGCGCCGCATCACGGCGCAGCCTTGCGGCTTGCCGCCAGCAGCTCCACGACGTCGAGCATGCCGGCACCAGTGCTGTACAGCGACCGCGAGGGGACGGCGATCACGTTGCTCTCGCGGGCGGCACGAGTCCCACGCAGGCCGGGGCGGGCCGCGACCTCGCGCGCCACCTCATCGCAGCTCGCGGTGCCGCACGGAACGACGATCACGTCGGGGTCCCAGGCGACCAACTGCTCGAGTCCGATCTGCAGGTGCCCCTTGCGGCCCTGATCTGCGGGGAGGTTGCGGAACCCGGCCGCGCGCGCGATGTCGTCGAACGACGTGCCCTCGCCGGGGACGCTGCCTTCGTTCCAGCTGACCACCCGCGGTCCCTGTGAATCGTCGATCCGGAGCGCGGCCAGGCGGTCGTCGAACTCCTGCACGAGCTGGCGGCCCGCCGCGGTCGCGTCCACGGCTTCGGCGATGGCCGTGACGTTGGCGCGGTAGTCGTCGAAGCCATCGAAGTGCTCGAGCAGCAGCGTGGGAAGCCCGGCCTTGGTGATCAGCGCCCGGGTCTCCGCTGCGGTGAAGCTGGCCAAGATCACCATGCTGGGCGACAGCGCGAGCAAGGCCTCGCCCGTGCCCGCGGCGCGGGGCAGCGTCGTGGGCCACTGCCCGGCCACCCCGCTGTAGCGAACGTCGTCGGCCATGGTGCTCACCGCGACGACCTGGGTTCGAACGGCGGGGCCCAGCGCCCACAGGACTTCGTCACTGAGCACGGTCTGCGACACGACGCGTGGCCCGGGGGCGGCCGCGGGCGCGGACCGATCACCGCAGGCCATCGACAGCGAGGCAACGACGGCCAGCGCGAATCGTCGACGGGACCAGCGGCTCACCGATTGTCTCCCACCACGGCGACGGCATCGAGGTCGAAGCCTCCGGCCGCTCCGGCGCACCACGTCTCGCTGTCGTAGTGCTCTGCGGTTCGATCCTCGATGCGGACGTACCGGGCGTAGTCGAGGCCCACGTCGGCGAGATCGAAGGCGTCGCCGCCAGCGGTGTCGACGGCGGTGGCCGCAGTCCCGTCGGATGCGAGTACAGGGCGTAGGCCCGCGCACGACGGGGGAGCCTCCGGGCTGCCGTCGGGCTCGCAGTCGAAGACGCGCCAGTTGTCACCGTCGGCGCTCACCGACACCTGGCCCGGCTCGACGAACGTGCTGTCGCCCGCCACGAACGGGTTCTCGAACACGATGAAGTCCGGGCCGGGGATGTCGACCGGCCACGGCTCGGAGAAGTGCAGGGTGATCGAGCCGCCACAGCCCAGCGAGGCGACGTCCATGCTTCCCATGCCGGTCCCTGCGCCAGCCGGAGGCCCGAGCACGATCGAGGGCATCGCGTCGTGTCCAAACGAGACCGCTGGTGCGGGCGAGAACTGCTCGACACAGTCGGCGAACGCGTCGCCGCGGCCCTGCCCTGCCTCCTCGCACCGGCCCTCCACGGGATCGAAGATCTGGGGCACGGCGGCCCCGTCATCGAGGCCGGCATCGGGATCGAGGGACTCGGTACAGCCGGACGACAGCGCGGCGAGCACGAGGCCTGCGACGGCGAGCATGAAGGGCCGTGGATTCATTGCAGCGTCACCATGCTGTAGGGGGCCAGGCCGGTCGGCAACGGACCCGCGCTCACCTGGGGAGGAGTGGTGGTGGTGTCGAAGATCCATAGCCCCGCCGCTCCGACCCGTGTGCTGCCGTACCACAGTCGATCACCGACCAGCTCCAGCGTGCGCTCGACGGAGTCGAAGCCCCCGGCGAACGGTTCGGGCACGGCAGGCTCGGCGCCATCGAGTCCCACCCGGTACAGCTGTACCTGCGAGAAGTCGGCGTCGTAGGCGGCGAGGTAGGCCATCGAGGCCGTCTCATCGATATCGAAGGCCTGGGGCTGAAGCCGCGCTCCAATGCCGGCGTCCTCGAAGCGGCTGGGATCGACCGCCCAGCTTCGTCGCCCGGTCGCCAGCTCGATGCGCTCGATCCCCGTGCTGAGACCCAGCAGGGTGAGCCCCCGCGGATCGGTGGGGTCGCGCCGCAGCTGACGGACCCAGCTGCCGAGCAACGGCAGTCCATCCATGGTGGTGGTGCTGGGGTCGAGGTCGAGGGCGACACGCTCTTCAGGGTCCACCATCACGAGCGCGTCGTTCCCGGTGGGATTGAACCCGGGATCGAGCCGTTGGGTGCCCACCACCACCGTGTCACCGCAG
>JAHZJA010001231.1 GCA_022601155.1 Deltaproteobacteria bacterium
CGGCGATCACGGTGATGTCCAGGCCATGCTCGAGCAAGCATGGACGCGGGCCACCGAGCACTGGGACGAGCCGCTCGGGGTGAGCCTGCCCGCCCTGGCCGGGCACCTGGGTCGTCATGCCGCCCATGCGGGCGACCAATTCGAACGCATACGGCTCCACGAGCTGTATCTCAGCTGCGCCTGCGCGGCGGGGAGCCCTGCCGCCCACCGAATCTTCGAGCGCGACTACTGCCGGCCGGTCGCGGCCAGGGTCTTCCGTGGCCTCGACGGGGCCGCGGCCGACGAGTTGCGACAGGCGTTGCGCGAGAAGTTGCTGCTGTCCCGCGGCGGGCGTGAGCCCAAGATCGCCAAGTACTCCGGCCGCGGCCGCCTGCTCAACTGGGTCCGTGTAATCGCCGGACGGCTGCGGATCGACGCCGGTTCCGCGGGCACCACGCCCACCACGCCCAGCGAGCTCGTCGGTGCCAACGCCATCGCACGCAGCGGCAACGCAGAGCAGGACCTTCTCAAGGACAGCTGCAAGCGCGCATTCTCGGCGGCGTTCGGCGAGGCCCTGGACCGTCTGAGCGTGCGCCAGCGCAACCTCCTGCGCCAGCGTCTGTTGTTCGGGACCACGGTGGCTGCGCTGGCCCAACTGCATGGCGTCAACGTCCGAACCATCAAGCGCTGGCTCGCCGATGCCCGCAAGACCGTGCACGACAACACACGGCTGCAGCTGCGGCAGCGGCTCGACCTGCGCTCGGGAGAGTTCGACAGCATCGTTCGAATCCTCGACAGCGAGATGGACCTCAGCATCGTTCGAATGTTGAGCCCCGCACCCGATGGATCACCCGACGGCTCGGTATCGTCGTGACCGCATGCCCACCCGAGGACGTCTTCGTGCTGCTATTGGAGCACGGGCTGGAGGCGCGTGAGCAAGGCGAACTCGAAGCCCACCTCGATCGCTGCCGCCCCTGCTCGGACCTGGTAGCCCAGCTCCGCCCCCCAACCCTCGACGCCATCCCCCGCGGCACCGAGCCTCACCGCGAAGCCGTCGGTGCTGGCGATCGCCTGGGCCGATACATCATCACCGAGCGCATCGGCCAGGGCGGATTGGGGGTGGTCTATGCCGCCCACGACACCCAGCTCGACCGCCCGGTCGCCATCAAGACGCTGCACGAGGGCATGGCCCACACCGACGAGCGCCTCGCTCTGCTTCGGCGAGAGGCCCGGTTGCTCGCACGATGCATGCACCCCGCGATCGTCCCGATCTACGACATTGGATCGACGGATGAGGTCTCGTACATCGTCATGGAGCTGGTGCGAGGCCAGACGCTACAGGCGTGGATCGAGACGACGGCCCCGACCGTCACCCAGATCGTGAACGCCTACTGCGAGGCCGCCACGGGTATCGCCGTCGCGCATGCAATCCCCGTCATTCACCGAGACATCAAGCCCAGCAACATCATGCGGACCGAACAGGGGCAGGTTCGGGTGCTCGACTTCGGCTGCGCCGCAGAGCTCCAGGCCCACATCTCGGCCTCGGAGCGGGACGCGACCTCGGGGCTGTCGAGCACCCAGATCCACTCGATGTGGGCGGGGACTCCGGCGTACATGGCACCCGAGCAGTGGCACGGGCACGCCGATCCACTCTGCGATCAATTCAGCTTCTGCGCCGCGCTGTACGAGGGCCTGTTTGGGCTGCGTCCGTTCAGCGGCAAGGCGATACCCACGGGAACACCCCGTCACCCACGGCCGCCCCAGGTCTCGGCGCGGCTGGAGGCCGTGCTCCTGCGTGGGCTGGCCATCGATCCCGCGTCGCGATGGCCATCGATAGGTCACGCTCACGACGCCTTGCTGCAGGCGCTGCCCTCCGCCCGTCCACGGCGGCGCTGGCCGTGGATCCTTGCGGGAGCCTGCGTCGCGCTGCCCTGGTTCACGCCACCTTCACGGTGCGAAGACGAGCCCACCGCATGGCGCTCCACCTGGGAGCAGTCGACGCGGCCGCGACTGCGCGAGGCGTTCGACGCCAGCGAAGCGCCAGCACACCACGAGCTCTTCGAGCACACCGCAGGCCGCGTCGACACGTATCTCGACCAATGGGGCGCCGCCTACGTCCACGCGTGTCGTCACCCTCCCCGCCGCGATGCGCTCACCTGTCTGGGCCAGCAACGCGCCAACGTTCAGACGCGGGTCGCCGCCCTGGTCCACGACGGGATCGACGGCAGCGCCAGCGCGCACTCGATCTTCGACGACCTCGCCGACCCCTCTCGATGCGACGGCGAGTTCGAGGTCAAGCGGCTGAGCACCCAGATCTCCTCCGACGTCGCACTGAGGCTCGCGCAGCTCACCGCTCGCGCTCGCACGGGCGACCGCCGCGGGCTATCGGACGATGCGCTCGCGCTCGAGCGGGACACGGACACCGCGAACGCAGCGACACGAGCCAGCGTGCAGGCCTTCATCGGACAAGTCGAGCTCGAGGTCGGCCGCTCTCAGGCCGCGGCACAGCGATACGAGCAGGCCTACTTTCTCGCCGGTCAGGCCCGGCTTCCCACCCTGCGGGCCAGGGCCGCGGCCCTCCGAGTCCTGGCCCTGGCCACCACACGCCAGTTCGATGCCGCCCGCCAGTGGGTGGACCATGCCTCCGCCGCGGTCGCCGGACTCCCAGACCCCAGCCACGAGCGCGCCCTGCTGGAGCTTGCGGTGGGCCTGCTCGCGTTCGAGGAAGGCGATCTCGACACACCGCTGTCGCACTTTGCGGCGGCCGAGGCGATGTGGACACACGGGCCCGACCCGCGGCCTCGCTGGGTCGACAAGCTTCAGCTCCAGACGGTCCGATTCCACCTCACCCGCGGCGACCACGACCAGGGGCTCGACCTCATCACGACGATCATCGCGCGCACCCGCGAGACTCATGGCGACCACTCGCCGCTGCTGGTGCCACAGCTCGCGCTGCTGGCCTCGATCCACCTCGCCGCCCGCCGCCCCCACGATGCCGCGACGGTCCTCGAAGAGGCACGAGTGCTGAGCCTGCCCACCGCGCAAGAGCACGAGCTCGCACACAGTGGTCTGGAGCTGATGCTGTGCGTGGCCAAGATGCGAACGTCACCGCGGCAGCTCGACCAAGCCCGGGGCCACTGCCAGCGCGCGCTCGAGCTCCGTGAGCACGCCCTCGGCCCCGATGCCACCGCCACCAGCTGGACGCGGATCAACCTCGCCGAGACGCAGCGACTGAGCAAGGACTTCGACGCCGCCATCACATCACTCGAGCGGGCCCGCATCGCCTTCACCGCGCAGCTCGGGGACGAGCACAACGACGTGCTGACCACGCTGCTCAAGCTCGGCCAGGCCCACGGTGAGGCGGGCCACGTCGACGAGGCGTTGGCGCTGCTGCAGGCGGTGAAGCGCTCGAGCTGCGCGCAGCAGCACACCACCAGCAGCAACCGCTGCGGTCTCGCGACGCGACTGGTCGAGCGCTACCTGCCGCAGGACTGAGCCGTCCCTCGGTAGCCGCTCCTCCACTTGCCGCGCGCCACCTGCCGCAGGGCTGAGCCCGCCCTGTCGTCGATCACGACCCCCGGTTTGGGCTACTGCGTCACGACCACCGAGACCGGCGAGAAGCCTACTCGGTTTGACGGTCGCCATGACGGCAACAAACCCTCACACTCGCCCAATTCGAGGCCGAGCATCTGCTCGGAGTCCTTCGTCGACTCGGGTCTGCGCCACGAGCTCGACCTACACGCTCCGCAACCTATGGATGTCGCAATTGTCGGCGAAACGACACGTCAGCGCGGTCGACATCTATACTGTGATGCCCGGAAGGCGGCGGCTCCTCAGCCCTGCGGGCCGGTCTGGCGGGCCCTGCAAGCGTGCCCGCGAGTCCGCCTGTATCAGCCCCTGCGAGAGCACCTTCATCAACCGCATGCTCGCGTACGACGGCACGACGACGAGCCCACTATCCGCGCGCAGAACATCTGCATCTCGATCGCCGAGTTCGAGTGCGACTTCTGCATCGACCTGTGTGACCTGATGGACCCCGGTCGCCCCTCGGACGGGGAGCTCGCAACCCGAACTGAGGCTGCTGGCAGCCCGTGGTGAAACCCTCGCGCCGCCGTAACACCGCCCCCGTGGCCCATGCCTTCGTTTTTCATCGGTTGTTTGCGCCCGGCAAACGCCCTCTTCGCGCCTTGACACGGGCCACGCTGA
>JAHZJA010001232.1 GCA_022601155.1 Deltaproteobacteria bacterium
GGCCGTTGGTGTAGGGCGTCGGTGACCGACGACGGTACCCCCGGGGACCTGTGCCCCGGGGGAGGTGCTCCCCAACGGGTTCGTCGCGGGCCGGCGAACTCGTCGGTCAGCTGCCGTGCCGTCACGAAGACGGCACGGCAGCTCGAGCAATCGGCGCGACATTCTTGCCGGGCCTTGTAACGCGGAGTGTTGCCCTGCCCCGGGGGGCCGAGGCTCAGACCTTGGTCTTCCCGTTGGCGATGGTCTTGTCGTAGACCTTGTCCTTGGCGGTGCCGGCCGCGATGAGCTTGTCGGCCTTCTTCATCTCCTCGTCGATGATCTTCTTGAAGTTGGCCGCCGGTTGGTTGCCAGCAAGGAAGCGGCCGTTGACGAAGAACGACGGGGTTCCTCGGGCGCCCACAGAGCTGCCCTGAGCCTGCTGGGCCTGGATCTTCTTCTTGAGGGCGGGGTCGGCCATGTCCTTCTTGAACTTCTCGACGTCGAGGCCGAACTCGCCGGCCCAGACGATGAAGTTGTCGTCGGTCATCTGCCTTTGGTTCTCGAAGAGCTTGTCGTGCATCTCCCAGAACTTGCCCTGACGACCGGCTGCTTCAGCGGCGAGGGCCGCCGGCATGGCGCGGGGGTGGAAGCCCAGCGGGTTGTTCTTGAAGACGACGCGGAGGTCATCGCCATAGTCTTGCTGAAGTTGCTTGAGGGTCGGACCGACCCTCGAACAGTGGGGTCATTGGAAGTCCGACCACTCGACCAGCGTGATCTTGGCGTCACGGGGGCCCTTTTGCTGATCGGTGTCGGCCACCGCGACCTTGTAGGTCGCCGCGGGATCGGGCTTGCCGGGCTGTGGGCCCTTCTTGCCCTGAGCGCCGCGCGGGGCGGGGCCGCGCTTGGCGACCTCGTCGATCTTGGTCTGGAGCTCGTCGAGACGGCTCAGGACTTGGTTGTGATTGTGGTCTTGGCGGTCGGAGATCTGGCTGATCTTCTCGCTGATCTGAGCGGAGGCGCCTGCACCGGCGCCTTGGCAGCCTGCGAGCCCGACCGCCATGCCAAGCAAGGCCAGCCGGCTGAGATCGCACAGGGGTGTTCGTCGATTCACGGGTTGTTGACGTCCTTCGGGTTCGCGTGGGTCTTGCGGGTGGTGGTGGGCCCCGAGGCCTGGGTTCCCGCCGATGGTCGAGCACGAGGCGAAGCTGGGCTCGCGGTTGTCCGCGCTCCGACCAGGGTCGAGCCCCGTGACAGCAACGCCGCGAACCCCTCGAAAGGAAAGAGCGTCGGACGAAAAAAACGGCGACACCATTTTCTGGTGTCGCCGGGTTGCGCCTCGACGAGCGCGCGTTCGACCGCGCAGCCTAGCCGCGGCGAGCCATTCGGCTGCGACGGCGGCGACCGATCACCAATCCCAACGCAGCCATCATCCACCACGCCCCACGTGACTTCGACGGGGCCGTGGTGCACGCGCATCCGCTAGGCAGCTCCGGATCGGCCGCTCCGCCATCGGCGGTGATGCTCCCTGCGCCACCACTGGTCGTGTTGGCATCGTCACCCGTGTCGAGAGTCCCGGTCACGCCCACCCCGGTGCTGGCCAGCCCGGTGTCACTCTCACCCGCGTCGTCGGTGGCCATGCCCGTGCCGTCGGCGCCGGTCACGTCGTTGCCCGTGTCACTATCTCCGCCGCCGGTCGAGCCCGTGCTCCCAGATGGGTTGGGGACACAGACGTTCTTGCCCAGATCGCACATCTCGTCGGGCCCGCAGCCCGCGTCGTCGGTGCAGCAACCCATGGCGGGCTCGTTGGTGCAGCCCATCTCGGGGTCGCAGCCGTCTACGGAGCACAGGTCACCGTCGTCGCAGTCGATCAACGTGCCGCCGCACATGCCCTGGTCGCAGACGTCGTTCTCCGTGCAGACGCTCATGTCGTCGCAGGGGTCGTTGTTGAGCTGGAGAATGCAGCCCACGCCGTCTTGGCAGAAGTTGGTCGTGCACTCGTTGCCATCTTCGCAATCGATGGTGGTGCCGGCGCAGACGCCCATGTTGCAGACGTCGTCCTCGGTGCACAGCTCACCGTCGTCGCAGGGGTCGTTGTTGGGGGGGTAGATGCAGATCCCCTCGGGCCCGCAGGCTTCGTCGGTGCAGGGGTCGAGGTCGGGGTTGCAGTCGGCGTCCACGACACACGGGCCGGCCACGCCATCTCCCACCGTGAGGTTGTCGATCGAGATCGAGCCGGACTGCGTGGTGCCGCCCATGGTCAGGCCCACGTGGATCCGCTCGATACGCTCGGGAGCGGCGACACCCCAAAATGCAGGGGCTGGCGGCAGCTGGATGTTGTCGGTCGTGCCGTCGGCGAACGTGATGAACGCAAAGTACGGCTGGTTCTGGCTGTGGCTGTCGATGTCGAATCCAACCCCGACGACCCCGGTCGCATCGCCGACGCTGGTCGTCTGGAACGACAGCTCGAACGAGCCGTTGCACCCGGCGCAGTAGCGCGGGTCGTTGGCCATGTTGGTGATGATGTTGAGGTTGTTGAACCCCGTGCTCATGTAGTCGACTTCGCCGAGTACACCGCTCATCAACGCGTTGTCCTGAATGAAGACGTAGCCGGGGTTGGAGTAGTCGTCGGTGACCGTGAGGTTGATGTCCGTCCCGAAGGTCACGGCGTCGTTGTAGTAGGTCGGCGTGGCCGCTCGAGCGTCATTGGCCGCGCACAGGGCAACGGCGGCAATGGGGACGAGAAACGAGAGCGTGGCGAAAGTAGTGTTACGGCGTGCCATTTTGGAGACCTCCAACCCAGTCAGCGGCCCATCTTAGCACTGCCAGCGTGCCTACATTGGTAGACCCGTCGGGTCGTGGACCGCTTGCGAGTGGATTGCGGGTCGCACGCAATCGACCAAAACCGACGCCGACGATTCGCTACTCGGCGAACATCTTCAGCCGGTTCACCGCGACGTCCCGCATCTCGCAGACGTCCGCATAGTCCACGCTACGCATGGTGACGTAGCCGTCGCTCATCAGCGTGTGCTTCCAGTTGCGCCGCGGATGGCCGACCGGAAGCAGGTCGACGAGCACCAGACCATCGCCCGCACGTTGTCGCACCGCCTCGAGCCCCTGTACTCCCGTGATCCGCCCTCGCCCCTGCGCTCGCTTGAAGACGGTCACCACGTGGTGCTGCCGTCGTGGAGTGGCCTCGAAGGCGTGCCAGCACACCGCCCGCGCCCACTCTCGATAGATGTCGATGTCGTTGGCGAAGTTGATCGCGTCCATCAGCTTCGCCCCGCCGTTGCGACTGCCGATCTCGCCGAACACCGCCTCGCCGCTGCGGGTACGGAACCACTCCATGTGGAAGAACCCAGTACCCATGCCCAAGGCCGACAGGACCTGGCGGCCGAGCTCGATCCCGGGCTGGGTGGCGGGAATGTAAGGGTCGCGCAGGGTGATCTGGGCCGGGCTCACCCACTCTTGGCTGCGCGCCTGCAGGGGTGGCGGGTGGTACTGGGTGATGCTCTCGAAGACCGGCTCGCCCTCGATTGCCACGCCGTCGTAGGTGAACTCGTCGCCCTCGATGAACTCCTCGATGCTCACCTCGGGGACGTGACCCATGGTCTCGAGCCGGGCCTGGGCCTCGGCCTCGTCGTCCACACGCCAGGTGTCGGCACTACCAGCCCCGGACACCGGCTTGATCACCACGGGATAGCCGATGGTCTGCGCCGCCTCGAGCACGCCGCTGACGCTCGCGGCCCGAGCGAACCGAGGTACCCGAACCCCGCCTGCGACCGCTCTTGCCTTCATGACGGGCTTGTCGCGAAAGCCGAGCGTGACATCGCGGTGCATGCCGGGGATCCCCAGCCCCTCGCGCAGGCTGGCCGCGAGCATGACCAACGGCTCCCACAGGGTCTCCACGCGGTCGATGCCCACGCGGCGTGCCATGGCCAGCAGCGGCTCGAGTGCTTCGTCCCCACGCATCAGCCCTGGCATCTGCAGGTAGTCGTGGAGGTATGGCTTGACCGAGGCGGGCAGCTGATGCGCCGGAGCATCGCCGACGCCGTAGACCTGGGCGCCGACCTCGGCCAGCCCCCGCGAGAAGTCGAGCATCTCGGCGGGATAGTGCGGCGACAAGAACAAGACCTTCATCGGTGGCATCGCTCCTTCACCCCGCGTGGACCTTCAGCGTGCGACCCACTTCGTCCATCATCTCGCGCAGCGTGTCGTAGTTGGGGTGCTTGAGCCGAACCCAGGCGTTGGCCATATAGCCGGCCTCGACCGGCTGGGTGGGTGTGCCCGCGGGCGGAAGGTGAGCATCGATGACCCACTCCCCAAATCGCTCCTGCATCTGCTCGACGCCCGAGTAGCCGTGGATGTGCCCGTCGGCACTGGGACGCAGGGCGATGATCCCCGCGGAGTAGCGCCGTGACGCGGCACTCGACGCCCGGCCGTGGACGATGGCGTGCGCCCACTCGCGGTACAGATCGAGGTCGTTGGCGGCGGAGTACAGATCCCACTGGCCCACGCCGGGGGGGCGGGCTCCGATCTCCGAGAACTTCAGCCCCTTGCTGCCGAAGAACCATTCCATGTGCGTGGCGACGGTGCCCAGCTCCATCTGCTGGATCACCTCTCGCCCCATCCGCTTGACCTCGTCGTAGCCGGGCTGGTCGGTGCGGTTGGTGACCACGATCTGCGGCGAGATCCAGCGGGTCCGCATGGCCTCGAGGACATTGGGGTAGTAGTGGGAGATGAACTCGTGCAGCACTTCGCCGCCAGCACACAGCGTGTCGTAGAAGCCCTCGTGGCCCTCGATGAACTCCTCGAGTGCGACCGAGCCACCCTGGCTGACCCCGGAGTCACGCAACGCGACGGCCAGCTCGGATGCATCGGCGGCCCGCCACGTGCCGGCCGCTCCGGCCCCGGCCCGCGGCTTGAGAATGATCGGGTAGCCCACCTCGCGGACGAATTGCTCGACCTCCTCGACCGATGAGGCCCCGGTCGAGCGCGCGCAGGGGATCCCGCGCTCGCGCAGGAACTCCTTCATCAACGGCTTGTCGCGACACAGCAGCGCGGCCTTGGGCGACAGCCCGGGGATCGTGGCCACCTCGCGGACGCGTGCGGTCGGCAAGATGTGGGCCTCGATGGTGGCCTCGAGCTTGTCGACCCACTCGCGGGCTTGCACACGGCGAACCGCGTCGAGCAACGCTTGTTCGTCGCACACGTTGTGGACCTGCTCGTACCCGTGCAGCTGAGATCGGAGCGACAGGGGCAGGCCTTCCGCCGAGGCCTCTCCGATCCCGGTGACCCGGGCCCCCACTTGCGTGAGGGCGCGAACGAATTGCCGCTGGTAGGCGGGAAAGTGGGGCGCGACGAACAACACGTGCATGACGACCGGGCTCCCTGCTGGCCCCGCGACGCGGATGGCGAAAGGCGGGGCCCTTTGATAAACCCTGCCACCGCGGCGCGAAAGCCCGCGTCACCCGCGTTTGCCCCCATGACCCTTGGTGTTCTGCTCGGCCCTCAACGGCATGCCCCCACCCTCCACCGAGAGCTGGCGCGCTGGGGCATCCCGGGCCCGTTGGCGGTGATCACTGCCGGTTGGCAGGAGCGGGAGGCAGAGGACGACGAGCTGGTGGAGCATGTAGGCCACCGCTGCGTGAACCTCGAGCTGCATGCGCGTAGCGAGGATTCGTACGCCAACGACCCGGAGTTGTTCGCGGCGCACCGCGCCAAGCAAGACACGCTCCGGCAGATGCAGGCGCTGTATCGGCGCCGGCTCGCGCACGCGATCGATGCCGCCCGTGAGGTGAGCGAGGCTCCGGCGCCCGAGCAGCTGGTGGAGACCGAACGCACGGCCGCGATCTTGGCCCTGCGCCTGGTCGACGAGCAGCACCTGGCCCGCACCCGGCAGGTGCAGCGGCAATTCCAGGCTGCGATTGCTCCCGCCACCCGGCCTGCGGTCGAGCACCACTACCGAGAACTCCGGTCGATCCTGGGCGAGTGCTACGGCCTGCTGATCGCGGGGGGACATGTCGCCTCGCTGCTCAACCGGATCCGCCTGTTCCAGCTGGTGTCGTTGTTGGCCTCGCTGCCGCGGCCGTTGCCGATCTTCGCGTGGTCGGCCGGCGCGATGGCGCTCACCGAGCGCGTGGTGCTGTTCCATGACAGCCCGCCTCAAGGGCCTGGCAACGCCGAAGTGCTCGGGGAGGGGCTCGGCCTGCTCCCCGACGTGGTGGTGCTGCCTCACGCCCAACGTCGGCTGCGGCTGGACGATCCCGCGCGGGTCTCGCTGTTTGCTCAGCGCTTTGGTCCCTCGCAATGCGTGCCGCTGGAAGAGGACGACGCGCTCGCTTGGGATGGCCGCTCGTGGCACCAGGGCCCCAAGATGATCCAATTGCAGCCCTCGGGCGAGGTGACCCCGCTGAAGTTCCAGCCCGCCGAGGGAGCCGTGACGCTGTGAAGCTGGCCATCCACCACCTGCTGGACGGGGGCACGCCCGATGCCGCGGCCATCGATGCCTTCCTGAGCGGACGCAGCTTTCCGCTGCTGGAGGGGGATCGCGCGACGTTCGTGTTTCGGGGCGAGGCCGACGCGATCAACCTGCGGCACTGGATCTACGGGCTGGAGTCGGCCCAGGCCCTGACCCGCGTCCCCGAGACCGACCTTTGGTACCTGGTTCACGAGATGCCGGCAGGTTCTCGGGTCGAGTACAAGCTGGAGCTGGTCCGCGGCGATCACCACGAGTGGATCCGTGATCCCCTCAACCCGCACCTGGCCCAGGATCCGTTCGGGGCCAACTCGGTGTGCCAGGGTGTGGGCTACGCCCGTCCGAGCTGGTCGCTGCCCCAGGCGGGCACGCGACGCGGTCGCCTGGAGGAGCACTGGGTCAAGGAAACTCCGTTCGGCGAGCCTCGGAAGGTGACCGTGTACCTCCCGGCGCGGTACCGCCCAACGCGACGCTACCGACTGCTGGTGGTCCACGACGGCGGGGACTATCTGCACTACGCCGCCCTCAAGGACGTCCTCGACAATCTCATCGACGATCTCGAGGTGGCCCCCGTGATCGCCGCTTTGTGCCACCCCGGTGACCGCTTGGTCGAATATCCCGACGATCCGCGCCACGCGGCTTTCGTCGCACAGACCCTGCTGCCTGCCCTCGAAGAGCGGTATCCGCTCATGCCCGGTGCGGCCTCGCGGTGCCTGATGGGGGCCAGCTTCGGGGCCGTGGCCTCGCTGTCGACCGCCTGGCGGCATCCGGGCCTGTTCGGCCGCCTGCTGCTGCAATCGGGCTCGTTCGCGTTCACCGACATCGGCAACCACAAGCGAGGGCCGGCCTTCGACCGGGTGGTCGAGTTCGTCAATGCCTTCCGCGATGCCCCTGGGCGCCCATCCGAGCAGGTCTATCTCAGCTGCGGGATGTACGAGTCGCTGATCTACGAGAA
>JAHZJA010001233.1 GCA_022601155.1 Deltaproteobacteria bacterium
CGCGCACCGGTCGCGTGCTGGCCATGGTGTCGGTGCCCTCGATCGACCCCAACCGCTACGAGCAGCCGATTCCGTCAGCGGAGTGGAAGGAGTGGTCCGCGTCGCCGCTCAAGCCGTTCATCGACAAGACGGTGCAGGAGCACTTCTTCCCCGGCTCGACCTACAAGGTGGTGTCGGCGATTGCGGCCCTGTCTCACCCGGAGTTCGACCCCGACGAGCTGATCGAGTGCGAGGGCTACATCAAGTACGGTGGCCGACGGTTCCGCGACACCCACGTGCACGGCGAGATGAATCTCGAGACCGCCATCGTGGAGTCGTGCAACACGTACTTCTATCAGCTCGCCATCGACAACATCCTCAGCCTCGACCGCATGGAGCACGTCGCCCGCTCGTTGGGCCTGGGTGATCGCTCGGGCTTGGGGCTCAACGGCGAGGTGCGGGGCACCATCCCGACCCTCGAGTTCGAGGCACGCGAGGGCACCTACCAGGGTGGTGTGCGTCTCAACAGCGCCATCGGCCAGGGCAACGTGAAGGCGACCGTGCTGCAGTTGGCGGGGCTGTACGCCGCGATCGCCAACGGCGGCTACGTGATGACGCCCTACCTGGTGGAGCGCATCGAGACCAACGAGGGCAAGGTCGTCTTCACCAGTCAGCCGCAGCGGCGCACCGACCAGCCCGTCATCGATCCGATGGATCGCGAGCGGATCCACCGCGGGCTCATCGGCGTGGTCAACGACGAGGAGGGCACTGCGTTCTCCGAGCGGCTGCCCAACATCGTGGTGGCCGGCAAGACCGGCACCGCCCAGGTGGGCCGCGAGAAGCGGCGCCGCGACGAGACCCCCGAAAAAGACCGTATCGAGGGGTGGGACACCAGCCAGGACCACGCCTGGTTCGCCGCCTACGCTCCCGTCAGCAGCCCCTCGATCGTGGTGGTGGCCATGGTCGAGCACGGTGGGGTGGGGGCCGATGCTGCGGCGCCCATCGTGATGAAGGTGATCAACCACTACATCGGGCAGAGCACCTCCGATACCGACACGGCACCGCGTGAGTACGGCGTGCCGCCTCCCCTGCCCGGACAGGCTCGGGCCGCGCTGCCGCGGTCGGGTTCTTCGGGGGTCGCGGGGGCGCCATGAGCGATCTGCTCGGCGGACCGCGCGACCTGTGGGGGCGCCTGCGCCAGTCTATCGACTGGGTGGTGGTGCTGCTGGCCTTCGGCATCATCGCGCTGGCCCTCATCAACCTCAACAGCGCGGGCAAGGGTGACTGGACGGGGCGCGTGGCCACGCAGCTCAACTGGGTCGCGCTGGGGACGGTGGTGATGTTCATCGTAACCGCCATCGACTACCGGGTGATCTATCGGCTCGCTTACGCTGCCTATGCCTTCGGGGTGGGCCTGTTGGTGTTGGTCCCCCTCGTCGGAATCAAGGTCAACAATGCGCGGCGGTGGCTCGGCACCGAGGACTACCGGATCCAGCCGTCCGAGCTGATGAAGGTCCTGCTGGTGGTGGCGCTCGCGCGCTACCTCCACGACGCTTCGGCCAAGGACCACAAGGGCATCGTCACCCTGGTGATCCCGTTTGCCATGGTCCTGGTGCCCGCGGCGTTGATCATCAATCAGCCCGATCTGGGGACCGGGGTGATGATCCTGCTGATCTCGTTCGGGGTGCTGTCGGTGACGCGGCTGCACCTGCGGAGCATGATGGGGGCCGGGTTTGCGGGCCTGCTGTCGTTCGCACTGGGTTGGCGCTACATGGCCGACTACCAGCGCAAGCGGATCGACGTGTGGCTCAACCCGGAGCTGTACGCCGACAACGAGGGCTACCAGACCATCCAGGCCATCATCAGTGTCGGCAACGGCGGCTTCTTCGGCCGCGGCGTCGACCAGGGCACCCAGAACGTGCTCGGCTTCCTTCCCGAGCCCTTCACCGATTTCCCTTTTGCCGTCTACGCCGAGGAGTGGGGCTTTGTGGGAGCCGCGATGGCGCTCACCCTGTACCTCAGCCTCACGCTGTGGTCGATCAACATCGCCAGCCAGGCTCGCGACCGCTTTGGTGCGCTGCTGTGCACGGGGGTGGCGGCGCTGTTCTTTTGGCATGTGGTGATCAACATCGGGATGGTCCTGCAGCTGGTGCCGGTCTCTGGAATCACGCTGCCGTTCTTCTCGGCGGGCGGGTCGAACGTACTGACGATGATGATCGCGCTGGGAATCTTGATGAGTGTGTCTCGGTCGCGACAGTGGCGGGGGTGAGTGCGGGCGTCGCTCCGGGGGGCGTAGTGGTGCGTAGACGCGTTCGGTGGCGGTGACGTGGGTGTGCGTCGGTGCGGTTCGGTGGCGGTGACGTAGGTGGGCGTCGGTGCGGTTCGAGGGCAGTGACGTGGGGGGGGGGTCGGTGCGGTTCGGTGACGTGGTCGTGCGTCGGTGCGGTTCGAGGGCAGTGACGTGCGTGTGCGTCGGTGCGGTTCGAGGGCGGTGACGTGGTTGTGCGTCGGTGCGGCTCGAGGGCGGTGACGAGGTGTGCGTTGGCGTGGTTGGGTGGGGCCGGCCCGCTTCACCCTCAGCGCGAGAGCAGAAGGCCCCCCGTTGGCTCTCGGCCCCGGTCGCCGATTCCGAGTGATGCCAAGGCGATCGGCTAGTTGCCGATCACCACCCGGTTCGCACCCTGCTCCACCAACCAATCGCGGACCCGAGTGGTCTGCGCTCCACCGACCACCAGCGTGGCGTCCTCCACGTGGGCTCCGCAGCCGAGGGTCTTGCGCAGCTGTCGGGCCATCATCTCCAACTGCGGCGGCGGCAGCTCGAGGCCCTCGACCATCGTCGCCGTCTTCCCTCCGCGGCCCTTCTTTTCTCGGCGCACCACGATCTTCTTGCCGCGCAAAGAGACCGCAGGGTCGTCGGGCGCGTTCGTGGCCTCGGAGGCCTCACTGGGGGCTGGCGCTTCGCCGGGCGGCACGTCACCGAGTGCACCAGCCAGCGACGCAAACGGATTGGACGACAGCGCCGGGCCACCGTCGGTGGAGATCTTGGGCTTGCGACTCATCGCGGTGGCCACGAGCGTAGCGGACCCCCCGTGACTGCGCATCCATCATCCCGCGGGCTCGAGCTCGTGCCTCCAGCGGCCTCCGCTGATGAACGACTGCGGGATGAGCCCTCGTCGAGCAGAGCCGAACAACTCGTCGACTCAACCGGTTGGTTGAGTGTCGGCCATGCTCTTGCGGCCCTCGTGATGCTCGAGGCAGCGGACCAGCGCCGGGTGGTCTTCGACGGGATAGGTGCTGCGAAACCGCATCCATCCCAACATCGTGCACAACGCGATCTCTGGCAGCCCAAACGCGCGCGACTCGGTCAGCCACACATCTTGCACACGGGTGTCCAGCCACTGCATCGCGCTCGCAGTGCGGTCGTGTTGCTTTTGCATGTACGAGCGAGGTGCGGCCGCGATGCCGTCGCGTCCCAGATAGAAGGTGTTGATGCAGGCATCGAGGGCCCCATCGATCACGGTCACCAGGTTCTGGGTCGTGACGTCGTTGGGGTCCGTGGGCGCCAGCGGCGCGGGCCCGTGGTAGCGCATCAGGTACTCGGTGATGACGCGTGAATCGAGGATGATTCGCCCGTCGAGCTCGACGGCGGGGACCTTCCACAGCGGATTGATCGCACGCATCGCGGTCTGACCTTCGTCGCTGCGGGCGTCGACCAAGTCGTAGGTCAGCCCCAGCTCGTGCGCCACGATTCGAACGCGGCGTACGTAGGGGGAGGTCACTGTGCCGTGGAGACGGAACGTGGACATGCCCCACGATGCCATGGCCAGGCCAACGCAGCCGGCGCAGGGGAGGATCTCACCCGTCGAGACCGTCCGATGGACCCATCGGTTCGCGGCGATCTCACGGTCGTTCGGTCCCTCCGCAGCGGTGTGCACCCGTTTTCGCACTACGGTCTACGGTGTGGCCTGGTGCACTCGCGTGGTAGACCCACGTGTCGATGCCCGGGCTTATCGGAGTCGTGACCAACCCCAACTCCGGGAAGAACCGGCGACGGGGTGGTGACCGCAAGACGGAACTCGAGCGGGCCGTAGGTCGCTGGGGACTGGTCCGGCAGACCGAGGACCTCGAGCAGCTGCGCCGGGTCTTGCACGAGTTTCACGACGCCGGGTGCGAGTATTGGGTGAGCGACGGCGGCGACGGCACGCTGCACTGGATGCTCAGCATGGGCTGGCAGGTGGCGTGTGAGCGGGCTGGCGGCGAGGCACCGATCGGCCTACCGCAGGTGGTCCCGGCCAACGGCGGCAGCATCGACTTCGTGGCCCACAAGGCAGGGATTCGGGGCCAGGCCACGGAGGCGCTGCGGCAGCTGGTGACATGGTTCGAGCGTGGAGAGACGCCCCCCGTGGTCGAGCTCGACACGTTTCGCATGCGGGGCCGCTACCGCGACCCGCCCCGCACGGGCCCGGACGCCTTCGATCGACTCGGGTTCGCCAGCGCCATCGGAGGGATCGCGCAGCGGTTCTTCGAGAAGCTGTACGCCACCGGAGACGTCGATGGCAGGGCAATCGCCAGTGTCATCGCCAACTCGCTCGCGGGCGCGGTGGTGGGGACGGCCCCTCGATTGTTGCGCGAGACGGTCCCCGCTCCGCTGCGGACCTACGCCGATGAGATCTTCGCGCCCACGCTGGCCCATGTAGAGCTCGACGGCCAGCCGTTGGCCTACGACGATTTCGCGTCGCTGCAGATCGGCTCGATCGACATCAACCTCGGTGGGGTCGTTCGTAGTTTTCGCCACGCGGCCACCCCGGGGGTGCTCCACGCCCAGGCGATCAGCATGTCGCGGTGGGGTGTCGCAGCGAACCTGCCCAACATCGTGCTGGGCACGCCGATCTGGGGCGACAAGGTCTACGACGGCCCCGCTCGTCGGTTGCGTGCGGCGGCCTACCCGGGCAGCTGCCTCGATCCGGTGATCGATGGCGAGCTGTTCTTCGGGTTGGCGGAGCTCGATGTCGAGCCGGGCCCCCGCCTTCGGGTCCCTGCCGTGTGTCAAGCGAGCTAGCCGGAGGCCACGCTGGCTCCGGGTAGACACACGCGGCTGCGCTGCGGTCGCTGCCGTGCACCCGCCGATCTCATGTCGATCGTGTCGGGAGGCTCACGAATCTGTGGGTTGGCTCCACGGCGTATCGTCGTTCATTGAGTGAACGCACGGATTTGGGGAGCAAGCGGGACCTCCGCCCGGCGTTGGGTCACTTCGGCAACGGGCTCGTCGGGTTGACACAACGCCGGCTGCGGGCGAGCTTGCCGAGCATTCTCGGGTATCGAGGAGAAGAAGTGACCATGAAGCGGATTTGCTTGATTTCGTGTGCCCTGGCTGCCGGTCTCGCCCCTGCGAGCGTACAGGCTGAGCCAGCGATCCTTTACGTCCCCACCGAGGCAGTGACGCTTCGCCCCACGGGCGAGGGTGTCTGTGGCGGCATGGGTGGCCAGGTGAACTCGGCTCTGGGGTGCTCCGGCGTCGAAGCCGAGGTCGAAGAGCCCGCCTACGCCGACGCGGCCAACCTCACCGACGCGCTGACGACGGGCCTTGCCGCCTACGACATCGCGGTGACCAACACCCGCCCGCCCGAGTACATCTCGTACACGATGCTCCTCGCGAGCGACGAGCCGGGCAGCAAGACGAACATGAGCTTCACTTGCGCCTACGGTGGGATCAACTGCAACGCGCTCAAGCGCAACGACATCATCTCCACCTCCGGCGACACCACCAACTGCATCACGCCCGAGATCGTGCACTCGGCGATGTACGCGTTTGGTCGTATCTCCGGCCTCGAAGGGGTGACCAACCCCGAGGACTGGATGAACTACCCGCCCGACTACACGGTCCCGCCCATGGGCTTCATGGACGTGTGCAACGACCGGGTCAACCAGTTCGGCTTCAACGACAAGGGTGACCAGGTCGAGCTGCCGCTCGAGTGCACCAGCGTCGACCATGCGCGTTGCCCCGACGGCATGAACGGCGACCCCGGTCAGAACAGCCACCAGGACCTCCTGATGTGGTACGGCGAGCCCGTCGTCGACGAGGATCCGCCCGAGCTGACCAACATCGTCCCCGAGGACGGCACCGTGCTGATGCCCGGCGACGACCTCGTGCTCGACGTCGACATCGCCGATGCCGACGCCGTCGTGGGCGCCCGCTGGACCATCCAGTCGGACGCGATCATGGGCGAGATGTTCCCCGAGGGAATCCTGACGCAGTGCACCAACGACGTCTGCGATTTCAACTGGGACGACGCCGCCCCGCTCAAGCCCACCGATAGCGACTGGATGGTCAGCCTGGTGGGCCTGCCCGCAGGCGACTACGCCATCACCCTCGAGGCCGCCGACTATCACGGCAACGTGGCCGAGATGGTGACCATCAACGTCAGCATCATGGGTGACGATCCCGCCACGAGCACGGGCTCCGGTGGCGCCGAGGCCGGCAACGACGAGACCGCTGGCAACGCGACCAACTCGTTCACCACGGGGGCCGACGGCTCCGGCGGCTCCGGTGACGGCGGCGCCGACGGTGGTGCCGACGACGACGGTGCGGGCGGCTGCTCCTGCACCACCGACTCCGCCCCCGGCGGCTTCGGCTTCATGCTGCTGGGCCTGATGGGCCTGGGCGTCATGCGTCGCCGCTGGTAACGAGCCAACGAACGACACGCTCCCGCAACGCGCGGGGCAACCGAGGGCGCGGTCTCCTAGAGGCGGCGCCCTCGCTGCGTTCGAACGCCAATCTTGCGCGGCTTCCACGGCGTGGCGCCCTCGCTGCGTTCGAATGTGAACCTCGCGCCGGTCCACTGCGCCTCGCCGTCGTTGCGTCCGATCGCAGGCGAGGCGCGTTTTTGCGCAACAGTAATCAACTCCCGAGTCGATTTTCTTTGCAATCTACTCCTGAGTCGATAATGATGGACCGCGATGGGACGGCCTCTCGCCAGCGCCAATGCGATTGCTACGCCCGAGCGGGTGCTCGAGGCCGCCGAGCTGGCGTTCGCGGCGGTGGGCTTTGGAGCGGCCAAGCTCGCCGACATCGCGGGCCGGGCGGGCATCCGCCGTCCGTCGCTGCTCTATCACTTCGGCAGCAAGGAAGCGCTGTACACGCAGACGGTCGAGCGCTGTTTTGCCCGTCTGAGCCGAGCGCTGGTCGAGGCGATGAGTGCCGAGGGCGACTTTCCCACGAGGCTCGACCGCACCGTGTCGCGGTTCGTGGAGTTCGTCGACGCCGAGCCGCAGCTGGCTCGGATCGTCATGCGCGAGCTCCTCGATGAGCAGGGTCCCGGTCGCCCCATCGTTTTGGGCCAGGTGGTGCCGCTGCTCGATGTCGTTCAGCGCTTCATCGAGCGCCACGGTGAAGGCCTGTTGCGACCAGGCCTGCCCGTCCGCGCCGCGGTGCTGCAGATCGCCAGCGACGTCTTGCTCAAGGGTGCGGCCGGGTCGCTACGCGAGCCGCTTTGGGGCCCCACCGATCACACCCATCAGCTCGCGCGCGCCCTGTTGCTGCGCGAGCCCACCCCCTGAACCACGAAACGAGCCTCTCGATGTCACACCGCCATCTCCATGCCCTCGGCGCCCTGGGTCGCAGCCGCAACCCTCGTGTGTTCCTCGATCTCGCGGGTCCTGCGGTGCGTGGTCTGTTGCTCAAGAAGGGCAAGCAGGGGTCCGTCGCCCAGATCCCGGCGCGACACCAGGCGCACTTCGACTGGGCCTACGAGCGCAATCGACCCGAGCTGCGCAAGCTGTACGACGCGGCCAAGCGCTCGCAGTGGGATGCTGCCACGGCTCTGGACTGGAGCACGCAGGTCGATCCCTACGACGACAGCCGCGAGCTGATGCCCGAGCACGGCCTGCCGCTGCAAGACCTGCCCTCGTACCGCTCGCTTCCTCGCCGCCGCCAGCTGGAGCATCGCGCGGCCCTGACCGCCTGGCTGCTGTCGCAGTTTCTCCACGGCGAGCAGGGGGCCTTGTTCGCGGCATGCCAGGTGACCGAGGCGGTGCAGTGGATGGACGGCAAGCTCTACGGCGCCACCCAGGTGGTGGACGAGGCACGGCACGTGGAGGTGTTCCACCGCTACCTCGATGAGAAGCTCAACAAGCGCTACGAGATCAACGACAACCTGTACACGATCATCGATGCGCTGATGACCGATGGCCGCTGGGACCTGAAGTTCCTCGGCATGCAGATCATGATCGAGGGGCTCGCGCTGGGGGCGTTTCAGACCATCCGTCACCAGACGAGCGAGCCTCTGCTCAAGGAGATGCTCAAGTACGTCATCACCGACGAGGCGCGGCACGTGACGTTTGGGGTGGTCGCGCTGCGCGACTACTACGCCGCGATGCCCGAGAAGGATCGCCGCGACCGCGAGGACTGGGCGTACGAGATCTCGGTGCTGCTCCGCAATCGCTTCCTCGCCCACGAGTTCTACGACGAGTACTACGCCCACTGCATGTCACGCCGCGAGTGGAACGCCACCGTGCTGCGCTCGGATTTCATGGGCCGGTTCCGCAACACCCTGTTTCGCCGGTTGATCCCCAACCTCAAGCGGATCCACCTGCTCAGCGATCGCGTGCGCCCGCACTACGATGCGCTGGGGTTGCTGGAGTTCGAGCACGGCAAGCCGTCCAACGAGCTGGGAGTACCCGACCTGCTCGAGTGCGATCCCGCCGACGCCGAGGCGACGTTGATGCACGTGTGAGTGTAGGCTCTGCTCCATGAGCCCCCGCGTGCTGCTGCTCGATGTGATGGGCACGCTCGTCCACGATCCGTTCTACGTGGAAGTGCCCGCGTCGCTGGGGATGTCGCTGGACGAGCTCATCGCGGTCAAGCATCCGCGAGCCTGGGTGGACTTCGAGCTCGGCCACATCGACGAGCCGACCTTCCTGTCGCGGTTCTTTGCCGACGAGCGACAGTTCGACGGGGAGGGACTGCGCGACGCGATGGACAACGCCTATCGCTACCTGCCCGGCATCGAGGCGTTGCTGCAGGAGCTACGGTCTGGCGGGGTGCCGATGCACGCGCTGTCGAACTACCCGCCGTGGTACGCGTTGATCGAGCGACGGCTGTCGTTGTCTCGATATCTGAAGTGGAGCTTCGTGTCGTGCGAGCTGGGACTACGCAAGCCCGACCCGGCGATCTACGAGCACGCTGCCAAGACGCTGGGCTTGCCACCGACCGCCTGCGTGTTCGTCGACGACCGGGCAGACAATTGCGACGCTGCTCGCGCGACCGGGATGGATGCGGTGTGCTTCACCGCCGCGGACGCGCTGCGCGAGGCGTTGGTCGGCCGCGGATTGCTGTGACCCCAGCTGGAGCCAATGTGGCCCCTTGTCGTACCTTTTCGGCGATCCCTGCCGGCGGGCTGGCCCTTGTTGGGCCCCTTGGAGGGCGATCAGGAGGGGATCGGTGGCAGCGGATGCGCAGGGCGTGGTGCATAGCACCGTAACTTCGCTGGCACATTGCTGCTGCGGCCTGTCAAAATGGTGAGGTTGCTCCCTGCTTGGAAAAACCACCCCACGGCGCCGAGGCGATGCGAGCAACGGTTGGTGGTCTTGGCGCCGGTCCAAAACGAGGAAGGCCTATGAAGCTCCCATTGGAGATCACGTTTCGCAACGTCGTGCGTACCGACGAGATCGAGGAACGCATTCGAACGAAGGCCGCCAAGCTCGATCGGTTCTACGATCGAATCACTGGCTGTCGCGTGGTCGTGGAGTCGCCCCACAAACATCATCACAAGGGCAACGCCTACCACGTTCGCGTAGAGCTGAGCGTTCCCGGAGACGAGATCGTGGTCAGCTACGACAAGGAAAAGCCCGAGCACGCTGATCTCGGCATCGCGCTGCGAGACGCATTCAATGCGGCGCAACGCCAGCTGACCGCCTTCGCCCAGCAGACCAATCCGAGTACTTCGGGCGCCAACATGCGGATCGCCGACGTGGTCTCCTCCTGAGCGAGGCCCTCTTGGCAAACAGCGAGCCGACGGTCGCCACGTGGCGTCGTCGGCTTTGCTGTTGGTGCACTACGGCTTGGGGATGCGGGTGCGGTGCCGAAAGTCCCGCTTGCCCGGGCCATAGTCGCTGGCGATCTGGCCCGTGCCGCGCAGCAGCCAGCGGTAGGTGATGAGCCCTTCTACCCCCACCGGTCCCCGAGCGTGCAGCTTGCCCGTGCTGATGCCCAGCTCTGCGCCCAGCCCGTAGCGGTATCCGTCGGCGAACCGCGTGCTGGCGTTGTGGAACACGCTGGCGGCGTCGACCGACGCGATGAAGGTGGTGGCCGCGAACTCGTCGTCGGCGATGAGCGCCTCTGTGTGGCGCGAGCCGTAGCGATCGATGTGGGCCAGCGCTGCATCGAGATGATCGACGCGCTTGATCGAGAGCGTCTTGTCGGAATACTCGGTCGACCAGTCGTCGTCGGTGGCCGGGTCGAGATCGGGGTGCTGCGCTCGGGTGGCCTCGCAGCCGCGTAGCTCGACGTCCTGGCGGCGCAGACCCTCGACGGCGGCGACCAGGGCGGGCTCGGCCCCCGGCTCCCACAGCAGGGTCTCGATGGCGTTGCAGGCGGCCGGGTAGCCACACTTGGCATCGACGGCGATGCGCGCGGCCATGGGCGGAGACGCCGAGTGGTGCAGGTACAGGTGGCACAGGCCTTCGGCGTGCCCCAGCACCGGGATCGAGGTGCGCGACTGCACGTGGCGAACGAACGCCGATGAACCGCGCGCGATGACCAGATCGATCTCGCGGTCGAGGGTGAGCAGGGCGTCGACATCCGACCGATCTTCGAGCAGCCCCACCGCGCCCGGATGCAGGCCCTGCGACTGCAGGGTGTCACGCAGCCGCTCCACGAGCACGGTGTTGCTCCGTCGTGCCTCGCGGCCTCCCTTGAGCAGCACCGCATTGCCCGTACGCAGCGCGAGCCCAGCGATCTGCGGCACCGCATCGGGGCGGGCCTCGAACACCACACCCAGCACCCCGAGCGGGCAGCTGACCCGGCGCAGCACCAGATCGCGGTCGAGCTCGCGCTCGAGATCCACCCGGCCGATGAGGTCGAGCTGGTCGGCGAGCTGCCCCAGCCCATCGCACAGCCCGTCGAGCTTGCGGTCGGTGAGGGCCAGGCGATCGACCAGCGCGGGCGACAGCTCGCCCCGCGCCTGCATCTTCTGGGCGTCTTCCATGTCCTGCGCGTTGGCGGCGAGGATCTGGGCGCGGGTGTCGGACCGCGCCAGATCGTCGGCGATGGCGAGCAGGATGGAGCGACGCCCGGGCCCGGTGGCGCGGGCCAGCTGAGCCCCGGCGGCTCGAGCAAGACGAGCAAGCTGAACGACGTGGTCGGCGGTCTTGGCCATTGGATGTGTCGGTCCCTGGTCTGGGTCAAACCTCGCCGAGCACGAGGTTGTCGCGGGTGACCACTGCATCGTAGCCCCGCCATCCTAGGATGCGATCGATCTCCGAGCTGTGCCGGCCCACCAGGGCTCGGCATGCGTCCGCGTCGTAGTTGACGATCCCGCGTCCGTGCACACGGCCGCTGCCGTCGCGGATCTCCACCACGTCGCCGCGCGTGAAGTCGCCCTCCACTGCCGTGACGCCGATGGGTAACAAAGAGGCCTTGCGACCACCCAGAGCGGCCAGCGCCCCCGGGTTGACCACCAACGCGCCGCGGTGGGTCTGACCGATGGCGATGTGCTGACGGCGGGCGGGGCGACGGACGGTCGGCCACAGCACGGTGCCGCGGTCGTCCCCGCGTAAGGCGGCCGACAGTGCTTGCGGGTGGGTGCCGTCGAGGATGAGCACGGGGCAGCCCGCGCCGGTCGCCAGCCGTGCCGCTTCGAGCTTGGAGCTCATGCCCCCGGTACCACCCGAGGAGCGGCCCTCCGCGAGCGCATCGAGCTCGGTGCCGACGCCCACGCACTCGGGGATGCGGGTGGCCTGGGGATCGGTGGCCGGGTTGGCCGTGTACAGGCCGTCGACATTGGTCATCAGCACCAACAAGTCGGCGTCCAGAGCCACCGCGACCCGCGCCGAGAGTCCATCGTTGTCACCAAACGCGGGCTCGGGCGCAGCCTCCGGGTCGGGGGCTTGGCTCGTTGCGCGGTGTTCGATGAGCTCGCGAACGCTCACGCTGTCGTTCTCGTTGAGCACGGGCAGGGTGCGAAGCTCGAGCAGCCGCAGCAGCGTGGTGCGCAGGCAAAGCGCGCGATCGCGGTCGGCGAGGTCTTCGGCCGTCAGCAGGACCTGAGCGGTAACCAGCCCCAGCTGCGCCAGCGCCTGGGAGTACAGCGCGACCAGGCGGCCCTGGCCCACGGCAGCGCAGGCCTGACGCAGGCCCAGCGAGTCGGGGCGCTGCTGCAGGCCCAGCGCCTGCGCGCCCATGCCCACCGCGCCGCTGGAGACCAGCACGACAGAGCGACCCTCGCGGTGGAGACGACCCAGCTCCTCCAGCACGCAGTAAAGACGTCCGAGCGCCAGTTCGAAGCCGTCGTGGGTGACGACCGCGGTGCCCAGCTTGACGACGATGCGCCGCGCTCCAGCCAGCTCACCGCGGCTGGGAGGGCTCACCGCAGCCACCCGGTGGGATCTTCCACCGCCGAGGACACCTGTACACCGTGCTTGCGCTGGCTGGCCACCGCCTGGCCGGCGTCGTCGATGAGCGAGGGGGGCACGCGTACGCGGCCGCGCTGACCGTCGATCAGCAGGCCGCCGCGCAGCACGTCGCGGCGTACCGAGACGATCGCCGAGAACCGAAGGCGGCTGACGTGGCCGTTGGGGCCCACCTCTACGATGCTGGCGTCGGTCACGAGGACCGCCCGCTGATTGAAGCGCTCACGCAGCAGCACGAACGCCGCGGGGGACAGCAGCGCCGCGATGGGCTTGGCCAGGTCCTTCCACGACTGCAGCCAGAACTCGGGGGCCAGCACGCTGACGAACCCGAGGATGGAGACCGCCGCGAGCACGACCAAGATCACGGGGCCGAACCGAATGTGGTCTTTGTCGCCCCACCACACCAAGGCCTCGCCGAACGTGAGGTGTCGGGCCAGGTCGTTGGGGATGGGGCCCGGGGAGGGCGGCGCACCCGGAGCGAGGATGCGCGGGCCTCCGTCGCCCGAGGAAGAGGGATCGGGATTGGACGCGGCGAGCTTCAACATGACGACAGCTCCTCCACGCGCGCGCCCAGCCGACGCATCAGGTGATCACAGACGACCAGGGCCGCCATCGCCTCTACCATCGGAACCGCCCGAGGCAGGACGCACGGGTCGTGGCGCCCGCGTGCGGTGTAGCTGGCGGCATTGCCCTGGCGGTCGACGGTGTCCTGGGGCTGGAAGATCGTGGCTACTGGTTTGAACGCCACGGCGAAGCGGATCGTTTCGCCGTTGGACAGCCCGCCCTGGATACCGCCGCTGCGGTTGGTCCGGGTACGGATGCCGTCGGTACTGGCCTGGCGCTCGGGATCGGGGATGAAGGCATCGTTGTGGGCCGATCCGCGCATGCGTGCGGCAGCAAAGCCCTCGCCCAGCTCGAAGCCGCGGCTCGCGGGTAGGCTCATCATGGCGGCGGCCAGGTCGGCGCTGAGCTTGCCGAACACGGGCTCGCCGAGTCCCGGGGGAACCCCTCGCACCACACAACGCAGCACGCCACCCACGGTGTCTCGCTCCGAGCGCGCGCGCTCGATCGCCTCGGTCATGGCGGTGGCGGTGGTGGGGTCGGGGCAGCGCACTGCGGCCGCGTCGACCTGGGCACGGTCGATGGTGGCCGGATCGACGGCGGAGCACTGCACGTCTTCGACTTGGTCGACCCACGCCACGATCTCGATGCCGTGAGCATGGCTCAGGATGTCTTCGGCGAGAGCTCCCGCAGCCACGCGCCCCACGGTCTCGCGGGCCGAAGCTCGACCTCCGCCGGCCACGAAGCGCAGGCCATAGCGAGCGTCGTAGGTGTAGTCGGCGTGGGAAGGCCGGTACAGATCGCGGAGCTCCTGGTAGTGATGCGATTTGGCATCGCGGTTGCGCACCCACATGGAGATCGGTGTGCCCAGGGTGCGCCCCGAGTCAGGGTCGACGCCGCTGGCCACCTCGATGGCGTCGGGCTCGGCCCGGGCGGAGCTGAGGCGGCCCTGGCCGGGGCGACGCCGGGCGAGCTGGGCCGCGATACGGTCGTGGGGAAACGGAAGCCCGGCGGGACAGCCGTCCACGACCACACCCACCGCTCCCCCGTGCGACTCGCCGAACGTAGTGACGACGAAGCGCTCCCCGAACGCGTTGCCCGGCATCGTCTCCGGAGGCTAGAGCACCCATCGGTTTGATTCCACACCCCGAAGCACGCCAGGGTCACTGTTCTGCCCACGAGGCCGCTGTGATGCGTGTCGGGGGGGCATCGCCCCAACCGCCGACCCGTTTCGCGCACCTTCCGCGGTATCATGGCGGGGCATGGCCGGCCCAATCGAACGCAAGCCCGTGCAGTCCAAGGCGATCCTCTCGATGGGCTACGACCAGATCGAGCAGGTGCTCGAGATCGAGTTTGGCACGGGCCGCATCTACCAATACCTCGATGTGCCCGAGGAACTGTACGCGTGGATCCTCCGTGCGCCGGGCAAGGGGGCGCTGTTCAATCGGCTCGTGGAGGGCAAGTTTCGCTTCCGTCGGCTCGGCGCCGACACCGATGACGCGGTCGATCTCGGAGAGGCGCTGCGGGCCTCGCTGGAGACGGCGACTGGCAAAGCCGCGGCGGACGAGGTCGGGCAGGCGGTCGAACCCCGCGACGTCGCGGCCGCGGCGATGCAGACTCCACCGAGTGAAGACGAGGGAGGCGACACGGCTGACGTGCTCGACCTCGCGGCGGCACTGCGGGCTTCGTTGCAAGCCAAGGCGGGCGACGACGAGGCCGACGATCCCAAGCGCTGAGCGTCGCCGGGCGCGTGCACGATCGATTGCGAGCTTCGTCCGGCAGACCCCGATGTCGACCGTGGCTCGTGGGTCGAAG
>JAHZJA010001234.1 GCA_022601155.1 Deltaproteobacteria bacterium
AAGAATGCACGCCGCCTCGCCCTGGTCCCCACGGCGCGCATGTAGGCCGGGCTCGGACGCCGAGCGGGCGGTCGCGATGCAAACAGCGACTCGCGGTCAGGCGAGTCCGCTCTTCGCGGAGCGATGAAGAGCTCCCTCTGGCAACGAATACAACAGCCAGTGGGACGTATCTCCACGGCTGACGCCCCTCGCCACCACGGCTGGCGTCCGGAGCCCCGACCGCGGTGGGCGACAGCGATTGTCCGGCCGAGGTGCTCCCAGAGGAAGAAAAGGCAACCCGTGCTCTCGAATTCCCGCTGTCGCGCCTTCGTGTTCCTCGTCATCCCGACCGTGATGTCGGCCTGCACCGAGGAGGGCTTGCTGGCCGACGCCGACCGACACCTGAACGGATTCAGGTGCGATGTCGTCCAGGTCATCACGGAATACGCCGACGATTCCCATGACGAGTTCTTCTCGTGCATCGATAGTCCGGTGAGGCTCCAGCTGGATCCCGAGTTCGAGCGCGAGCACTGGGACCTGCTCGTCTCGGGTCACGCCACGCTCGACATCGACCGATCGCTCTCGGAAATCGACGGTGGCGCCCCCCTCGAGGCATCGGAGATCGCGATCGCCGAGTCGTTCCAGCCCGCCGCCAGCACCGACTCCTCGAAGTTCGGAGAGTCATCCGTGCTGGTCGTACGCGTCGACACTCCGGACTCCACCCACCCGACCGACGAAGCCGAGATGTCCGCAAACGTCTTTGGTGGGCCCGACGATCAGGTCAACCTCAAGTCACAGATCGATGGGTGTTCGCACGGTAAGAAGACCATTGTCCCCGTGGACGTGCCCGGACATCCCCCTGGGGTCCTGACGGCGGCCGTCGACCTGATCGCCGCCGACCACGACTCTGGCGATCTGGCCAACGCGGCGGCCGAGCTGGCTCGGATCCAGCTCGGCCTCGACGAGCCCGTGGAGTCCACGTACGACCACGTGATGTACATGATCCCCCCGGGCTCGAAGAACCCGTTTACGGCCTGGGCCTATTCGGGTGCGGCGCGCTCGGTCTACAACGTCGAGCGCAGCTCCTTTCCCAGGACCCAGGCTCATGAGATCGGCCACAACATGGGGCTCGGGCACTCGGGCCTCGGGGAGGACAAGTACGCCGACAAATCGGGCAACATGGGCGGATGCAACGGCGACGATGACCACGACGAAGCGACGAAGAAGTGCTTCAACGCCGCGAGGAGCTCGCAACTGGGCTGGTACGCGGACAAGGAGGTCACGATCGAAGCGGGAACGATCGGCGAGTACGAGCTCGTCGGAGTGGAGGACTACCCGCGAGCGAGCGAATCGCAGCAGGTCTTGCTCCAGCTCGTCGCTCCGGACGGCAGCCGAGTCCTCCATGTCGCTTACAACGCCGGCCATGGGCCCAACGAGGGCACCCACCACACCGGTGAACGCGTGACAGTCGTCGACCAGAAGCTACCGATCGGCGCGCCCTCCTACCGGCTCGCCGCGCTGACCGAGGACAGCGAGCCCTTCGTGATCGAGTCTTTCGCTGGCTCCGGGCAGACCGTGGCGATCAAGGTCCTCGAGCGCACCATCGGTGGGCAGGAGGTCGACTCCGCCCGCCTCCGGGTCACCTACACGGGTGACGACGACGGCTGCGAGGACTTCTGCCGCGCGGGGCAGGACCAGACATGCGCGTGCATGCTGCTGCTGTGCAGCGAGCAGGGCATGTGCTGCGACTACGACGTCGGCTGTCCCCGCTGGTGAGGTCAGGCCAGTTTCGAGGGGCCGCTCAGACGCCGCAGGACCACTTGCTAGACAGCAGCGTGGCCGTGTTGCAGCGAGTACCGTGAGCAAGGGCGTCGCTGCGCACTCCTGTCGCCTCCATCCCGTCTCCGCGAGACGGGCAAGGACCGAAGGACGGGCGCGGACTACAGAGCACTTGCCTGGACTACAAGGGTCCATCCAGAAAAATGCTGCGAAAGCTTCCTACCCTCCGATGCAACATCCTACCCGCGATCGAAAGTCCATTTTTCCGCTGTATTCGATGATCGCCAACATACGGGGACCGCTTTGGGGGCAGATATGCGTTCGAGGAAGGCCTCGCGGTTTTCGTTGACGTTTCCCCATCCGCAAATGCCTGCGCCGTGGTTTGGGTGTGAATGAGTCTCGCGTCATCGGTATCTTGTTCCAAGGCACAAGCTCAGAGCGCGACTGCGTCGAGCCGCATCGATAGCTCCACAACCGTAGGAATCGAGCACCCCGGACACACGAGCGACGGCACTCGGCCGTCGTGCGCACTCTAGAGTGTCGAGACGAATAGACGAGGAACCGATGACCAAGACACCGAAGCGCTCGCCTCGGCGGCAATGAGGTGCATGCCAGCGGTCACGACATGCCCTCCTTCGCGAAATTGCGGTGGCTTTGCGCAGGATGTCACGCTCCTGTCGGAGCGAGCGGTTCTCCCGTCGCAGAGCAGCCAACTCCTCCCGCTCGGCGGTCGTCAGCGCTCCAGGCTCTCCGCGGCCGGGATCGATCTCGGCCTGCGTGAGCGATCGGGCGACAGCGCTGGGCGGGATGTCGAGCCCTTTGCCGACGATGTACGCGGTCTTCCCGGGCTGCTTGCACAGCGCGACGACCTGGGCCTTGTACTCGGCGGTGAAGGTCCGCCGCTTTGATTGCTTCTTCTTGGACACGTGTGCTCGCATCAGTTTGCCTCATCGTTGTCGTCCAAGAAAATCGGGGAGGGGTCAGAGTAAGCCTCCCCCGATCTCGTGGACACCTCCTGAGAGAAAGCGAGACTGGAGGACAACGAGATGGGAAAGCGAAAGCGAAGGCGGTTCACCCCGCAGCAGAAGGCCCAGGCCGTGGAGATCGTCCGCAGCTCTGGCAGGACGGCCACCCAGGTCGCGCGCGATCTGGACCTGACACCGAGCGCCTTGTCGAGTTGGGTGAAGCAGGCGGAGATCGACCAGGGCAAGGCGCGGGCGTGAGCCGAGCCTGCGCGCCCAGGAGAACGCCGCGCTCGCCAAGACGATCGAGGAGATCTTCGAGGCGAGCCGAGGTTCGTACGGCAGCCCGCGCGTTCCTGCTGAGCTGATTGAGCGTGGCCACGAGGTCGACGTCAAACGGGTCGCGCGGCTGATGGCCGACAAGGGGCTCGTCGCACGGCGCAGGCCGAAATTCGGCAAGACCACGGACTCCAACCACGACATGCTCGTCGCCGCGAACACACTCGGCCGCAACTTCGACATCGACCAGCCCGATCGAGCCTGGGTCTCCGACATCACCTACGTGTGGACCCTGGAGGGCTGGATGTACCTCGCGGTGATCATCGACCTGTTCTCGCGCCGTGTCGTCGGCTGGGCGATCGCCGATCACATGCGCACCGAGCTCGTCCTCGATGCGCTCACGGCTGCCCTGGGTGCCCGGAAGCCGAGCGAGGCCGGCTTGCTGTTTCACTCCGACCGGGGCTCCCAGTTTGCCTCCACGGCATTTCAGGAGGCGCTGGCCGACGCTGGCGTCGAGTGCAGCATGAGCCGCCGTGCGAACTGCTGGGACAACGCGGTTGCCGAGAGCTTCTTCTCAACACTGAAGACCGAGCTCGTGCACAACATCATCTTCATCAGCAAGGGCTCGGCCCAACTCTCGATTGCAGAGTGGATCGAGATCTTCTACAACGGACAGCGACGGCACTCGAGCATCGGCAACGTCGCCCCCGCCGAGTACGAACGGCGGTACGAATCCAACCTCAACGCTGCGTTGGCAGCGTAACTTGGTGTCCATTTTCTCGGGGGAATTCCAGTGGACCCCAGCTTCGGACTGGACTCGACGTCCGCGTGCAAGAAGGATAGGACGCGTTTTCGATGGTGGTTCGAAGGGGACCAGGCTCAGAATAGAAGGCGCCGGGTGCTGAACCTTGCGCCACGCGTGCGGAGAACAACAACGGCGACGCGACCTTGGCCCGCACGTCATTGGAACCACTCGGGTTTGCTGTGGCGGTCTGTGGAAGCTGGTGGCATCGAGACCCCTGGTGTTCCCCCAAGTCACAGCACATGGACAGCACAAGAGTATGAGTCCCGATCGTCTCCGCAATCGACACCTGCCACAAGAATCTGGTGCAAGTTCCGCAGCCAGAGCCCTGACTGAAGCTGCGCTCCCTTCAGTGGGAATCGCCGCGCCGCTGCAAGAGGTTCCCGTACCCGGCCGCAGGCTGAACCGGGGGAATCCGCGTGGGCCCGTCTCCGCGGAAGCGGTCAACGGTCTTCGGCGCGCGATGGCTTGGGCCGGCGAGATCGCGGCGACAGGTATCACGCGCGCAGAGTTGGCTCGGCGTGAGGGGGGTTCCAGGGTGCGCGTTTCTCAGATCATGAGCCTCCTTCCTCACGCCGTCGACTCGCGCAGCGATTCTGGATAGGGACGAGGTTCACAGCATTCGGCAGGCGCTGTTGCTCGTGCCGCGCGCCGCCGTGCGCGATACCTAGTTGTCTTCTGTTCTCGTCGGCGCACTGGCTTGCTCTGGCTGCCGAGCCGCGCCCGCGAACCTGACCCGGGCGCCGTCGGGCGTGTGGAACGTCCAGGACCCGCGGTGAACGACGAAGAGCAGGAGGTTCTGCTCTGCCTCGATCGCGCTGTAGGTGCCGCCGCACTCTCGGAGATAGTCGCCCTCCGCGAGCGAGCGACCTCCCGCAACACAACCGCCACCCTCCACAATCATGATCTCGCAAACGCCGTC
>JAHZJA010001235.1 GCA_022601155.1 Deltaproteobacteria bacterium
CGTTCCGCAGACCTCCACCACCGCGCTGACCAACGCGACGTTGCCGTGGGCGCTCAAGCTGGCGACGCTGGGTGCTGTGGGTGCGGCCAAGAGCTCGGTCCACCTGGCGCGAGGCCTGAACACCTTTCAGGGGGCGTGCGTGTGCGCACCCGTAGCCGAAGCCCACGGGCTGTCGTACACCGCGCTCGACCAGGTCCTGTGATGGCGCGGTGAGGGGCGTCGTGGGGGCAAGGTCCTCGGCGGTCGCTCCTCACCCCCTTCGTGCGGGGTCATCGGTCGTTCGTTCGGATCGATGACACCGGCGCGCCCAATACCGGGTCCAAGGGCCGTCGTCGTCCACAGTCGTGGCGCGTCCTGCGGGCCGTGCTATGTCAGCGGCAGCCACGGTTCACGTCCCCATGCGCCTTCCGTTTGCCATCGTTTCTCGCGTGTGTGCCCTTGCTGGTGGGGTGCTGCTGCTGACCGGGAGCAGTGCCTGCGGCCCCATGGGGCGCGCCGACGCTTCCGATGGCGGCTCTGCCAAGGACGACGACGAGGAGATTCCAACGCCCGTGGTCACCACGCGCGTTCGTACCGGTGAGATCGAGGCCCGGATTCGGGCGACGAGCACCATCGAGGCGGAGCGCATGGTCACCGTGCACGCCGAGTCGACCGGGCGCATCACCCAGTTGAAGATCGAAGAAGGCGACGCCATCAAGAGCGGTCAGCTGCTGGCCCGCATCCGCCAGGACGCGCAGCGCAGCGGTCTCGACCGCGCCAACACCTCTCGGGCGCAGGCCAAGCGCGACCTCGACACCGCGCGGGAGCTGTTTTCGCGGGGCATCGCATCGCAAGACGAGCTCAACCAGGCCGAGCGCACCTACGAGGCCAGCCAGCTCGACGTTCGCGATCGCAAGCGGGACGTCCGCAACACCAGGGTTCAAGCGCCGTTTTCCGGCACCGTGACCGAGCGCTTCGTCACCGAGGGGGCGTTCGTCAGCACGGGGGCTCAGCTGCTGTCGGTCGTCGACTTCGACACGCTCGTGGCCCGGGTCTACGTCCCCGAAAAGGAGCTCGACCGCCTGCGCGTGGGCCAAGACGCCGACATCGCGGGCAAGGCCGCGCGAGGTCGGCAGGGGGTCGGCGTGCTCCAGCGCATCGCGCCCATCGTGGACGCCAGCACGGGCACGGTGAAGCTCACCATCGGGTTGCCCCCCGAGTTGGTCGGTGGCGCCGCGGGTTTCCTCCCGGGCATGTACGCCGAGGTCACGCTCACCACCGACACCCGCCCCGAGGCGGTGCTGGTGCCCAAGCAAGCGTTGGTCTACGACGAGGAGCAGCCGTTCCTGTTCATCGCCACCGACGATCGGGTCAAGCGGGCGCAGGTCACGTTGGGCCTGACCGATCGTGACCACGCCGAGGTGATCGAGGGGGCCAAGGTGGGCGACGAGATCGTGCTCTCCGGCCACGCTGGCCTCAAAGACGGCGGACTGGTGCAGCGGGTCGACGAGAGCGGAAAGCCCGTCGATGCTTCCGGCAAGGCGGTCGAGGACTCCCCCGCCGACGGAGCCGACGCCGAGGGATCGGCGGACGAGCCCACCGACGAGGGTGACGACCAGGGCGCCGCGCCGAGCAAGGCGGTCGCCGAAGGCAAGCCCGCCGACGGGTCCAACGGCGGGGACGCATGAGCCCCGGGTCCGCCGCTCCGTCGTCCGTGGGCGAGCCGGACGGCGCCCCCAAGGCCCCGCCCCGCGGCGGAGGTCGTCCCAAGTCCGTGAACACGCGATTGCGGTTCACCACCACCCGCCCCGTGGCGGTGCTCATGGTGTTCCTCGCGGTGATGGTCTTCGGGTGGTTTTCGATCCGCCTGCTGCCCATCAACCTGATGCCGGACATCTCGTACCCCAAGCTGACGGTCCGCACCGAGTTCCCTGGTGCGGCCCCGGCCGAGGTCGAGAACAATGTCTCGCGGCCGCTCGAAGAGATGCTGGGCGTGGTCACGGGCCTCAGCCGCATCGAGAGCATCTCTCGGGCCGGCTACGGCGACGTGGTGCTCGAGTTCGCGTGGGGCACCGACATGGACGACGCGGGGCAGGACGTGCTCGAGAAGCTCGATGCCGTCCGCCCCAACCTGCCTGACGGCGTCGAGCAGCCGCTCATCTTGCGGTACGACCCCACCCTCGATCCGGTGCTCACCCTGTCGCTGGGCGGCGAGGGCGAGCGCTTCGAAGGCGTGGCGGGGCTCAAGCTGCTGCGCCGCATCGCCGAACGCGACGTCCGGCGATTGGTCGAGCCGGTCGCGGGGGTCGCCGCGGTCAAGATCAAGGGCGGCCTCGAGGAGGAGGTCCACGTCGAGCTCGACGAGGGCAAGCTGCGGCGCACCGGCCTGGGCATCGACACCGTCATCGCCCGGCTGTCGGCGGAGAACATCAACCTCGCGGGCGGCACCATGCGAGACGGGCGAACCCGCTACTTGGTCCGTACCGTCAACGAGTTCCGCGATCTGGTCGACATCGGCGAGATCGTCATCGTGCGCCGCGAGGGGCGTGACATCCGGCTCCGCGACGTGGCGGCGGTCGAGCCCGGCTACAAGGATCGCGAGGTCATCACCCGAGTCGATGGCCTCGAGGCGGTGGAGATCGAGGTCTACAAGGAAGCCGACGCCAACATCGTAGAGATGGCGCATGCGGTACGGGACAAGATCACCACCAAGGTGCAGCCGCGGCTCGAGCGTCAGTACGGCGCTGTCGTGGCGGTCGCCTCCGATCGGTCCCGGTTCATCGAGTCGAGCATCGCCGAGGTTCGCAACACGGCCATCGGTGGCGGTGTGCTCGCGGTGCTCGTGCTGTTCTTCTTCCTCCGCGACATCCGCAGCACGATCATCGTCGCGCTGTCGATTCCGGTCTCGGTGCTCATCACCTTCGCGCCGCTGTCGCTGGCGGGCGTGTCCCTCAACATCATGTCGCTGGGCGGCCTGGCGATGGGCGTGGGCATGCTGGTCGACAACTCGATCGTGGTGCTCGAGTCGATCCATCGCTGCCGACAGGAGGGCGATGATCTCATCGCCGCCACCTTGCGCGGCACCCAAGAGGTGGGCTCGGCCGTGCTCGCCTCCACCCTCACCACCATCGCCGTGTTCTTCCCGATGGTGTTCGTCGAGGGCGTGGCGGGCCAGATGTTCGGCGACCTGGGTCTGGCGGTGGTGTTCAGCCTGCTGGCCTCGCTGGCGGTCGCCCTGTTCCTCATTCCCATGCTGGCCTCGCGCACGGGGCTGGCCGCAGGTGATGCCGCGGCCGGGGTGGGCGTGCTGCGGGGGCTGGGCCGCACGTACCGCAACTGGTCCTCGCTCTCCGAGCTGTGGGAGCACCTGGTGGGCGTGCGGCGAAAGCCGTGGCGAATCATCTGGCTGCCCTACGCGCTGCTGCGCTTCGTACTCCATCTGGCGTTCGAGCTGTTCGGCAAGCTCCTGCTGACGGTGGTCGTGGTGTGGCTGTCGGTGGTGCTCGGCTGTGTCTGGCTGCTGGGCAAGGTGCTCGGGCTGCTGGTCCGACCGTTCCTGTGGCTGTTTGGGCGCTTCATCGGAGCCCTCGAGGCGATCTATCCGCCCATCATTCGCTGGTGCCTGCGCAACCGGGTCGTCATCTACGCGGCGTTCTTGGCTTCGTTCGCCTTCGTGGGCTGGGGAGCACAGCGGCTCGACACCGAGCTCATCCCCGCGCTGCACCAAGGTGAGTTCAGCGTGGATCTGCGGCTGCCCGTGGGCACACCTCTGGCCCACACCAACGAGGTGACCGCACCCATCGAGGCGCGGGTGCTCGAGGAGGTGCCAGGCCTCGACTCGCTGACGGTCACCATCGGCAGCGAGCGCGACGAGGGCGACAGCGCCGACCGGGGCGAGCACACCGCTCGGCTGCGGATGACCCTCGAGCCCGATACCAGCGGCGCCGCCACGCTGCCGACGGCGGGCACACGGGGCCACGCGCAGCGGCGCGAGGAAGAAGCGCTGGCCCGGGTCCGCGAGCTGCTCGCCGGGCTTCCCGACGTGGCCTTTGCCGTGTCGCGACCGGTGCTGTTCTCGTTCAAGACCCCGGTCGAGGTCGAGGTGCGGGGCAACGACCTGCTGTCGCTGTCGGAGGCCACCACCCAGGTCACCGATCGCTTGCGACGCGTACCGGGCCTGCGCGACGTCGAAGCCTCCATCCGCCCGGGCAGCCCCGAGGTTCACATCGTCTACGATCGCGATGCACTGGCCCGGCTGGGGCTCGATGTCCGCGGTGTTGCCGAGCGGATTCGTGACGAGGTGCAGGGGGCCGAGGCCACCCGATACACCCGCGGAGACCGCAAGGTCCCTGTCCGGGTTCGGCTGGCTGGGGCCGAGGAGGCCACCGTGGACAGGCTCCGCGAGCTGGTGGTGAGTCCCGGCCTGGGCAAGCCGGTGCCGCTGCACGCGGTGGCCGACATCC
>JAHZJA010001236.1 GCA_022601155.1 Deltaproteobacteria bacterium
GGTGGTGCCCACCATCGAACCGGTGGAGTCGGAGCTGCCACCGGGCCCGGTGCTGGAGTCTGACTCGCCGTCGCTCGAGCTGGACGTGTCGCTGCTGGAGCCTGGCCCCACGCTCGTCGAGCTGTCGGTCGGCGTGGAGGTGGTGTCGACCCTCGACGAGGTGGTGGCTCCAGAAGAGGAAGTGGTGGCCCCGTTGCTGCTGCTCGCGGTGCCACTGCTCGCTGCAGTTCCGTCGTCGCCGCAGGCTCCGAGGGTGATCACCAGCGCTGCGACGGCTCGAGCATGACTGACAGAGGCCATGCCAACAGCCTACCGTACGGAGCCGCACCTGGTTGGGATGATGAGCGTCTGGCACCATGGCCGAGGCCGATGACGACCGAAGCGAATGATGATCGGGCTCGCCCCCACGTCTTCGTCTCGCACAACTCGGCCGACAAGCCGCAGGTCATTCGTCTGGCGAGGGCTCTGGAGGCACACGGTGTCCGGGTGTGGCTCGACATGTGGGAGATCGATCCCGGGCAGCAGTGGGAGGCCAAGCTGAACGCTGCGCTATCTGAAGCATCGGTGGTGCTCGCGTGTGTCGGGGAGCACGGCAAGGGCCCCTGGCACGACCACGAGCTCGACTATGCACGTACGCACGACAAGGCGATGCGCCTGGTTCGACTGCCGGGATGGGTCGATGCCAAGCTCGGGCTCGAGCACCTCCACGCCGACGATCTGCGCGAGGCGTGGGATCGAGCCGTCGAGCTTCTCGCTGCCTACCTCGAGCCCCTGGCCACGCTGGACGAGCCTCCCGCTGCGCCGTCGTGGCACCAGGGGGCGCAGCCGATCCCGTATCCCAACCTGTCGAGTTTTGGGGCTGCGGATGCGCGGTGGTTCTTTGGCCGGGAACAGGAGACCAGCCAGACCCTCCACCGCCTGATGAAGCAGCGTTGGATGTGGTTGGTGGGCAACTCGGGGAGCGGCAAGTCGTCGCTGGCCAAGGCCGGCGTGACGGCGTGGTGGTGCACGGCCGCCGACAAGCTTGGCCACGCCGTGGTCATCAAGCCGGGCAATGCGCCCGCGATCGAATTCGCTGCGAGACTCGCTGCGATGCTGGAGGGGGCAGGGATCGCGGCCAGCCCCGAGAAGATCCGCGAGGTCGAGCAGGACCCGAGCCGGGCCCGCAGCTGGATGGCCCAGGCGATGGGCTCCGATGAGCATCGGCGATGGCTCGTCGTGGTCGACCAGGCCGAGGAACTGCTCGCAGCCGGGCCGTCGTCGACTGCCGCCAGCGATGGCGTTCGGGTGCTGGAGGCGCTGGCCTCGCTCGCCCAGGACCAAAACCGCAGGTTCCACGTGCTGCTCACGCTGCGAGATGGATTCCGGCACCGTGCTGCGCCGCAAGGGGCTCAACGAGTCGGTCGGTGCGATGGCGTGGAGCCCAGACGGCGAGGTCGTGGCCGTGGGGACCAGGGGGCGGGTCGACATCGTGGCCGCGGACTCGACGCTGATCTCGGGCTTGGCCATGGCGTCTGACGTGGAGGTCTCGGCGGTCGGATGGAGCGCCGATGGCAACACCCTCGTGGCGGCGGCAGGCCGCGAAGTTGCGGTGTGGACCCTCGAGCGGTCTGGGCTCGAGCACAGGGCGTGCGGCACGATTGCGCACCGCATGCCCAAGGAGGAGCTGCGCGAGGCCTTGGGCGGCCGCGAGCCGCTGGAGCGCTGCGTCACGGTGAAGGAGCCGCTCGAGGGACAGTGGGGCCGGATCCAATGCGACCCTGCGTTCCATTGCTCGATCCCCGCGGACCTTGCGGCTCGGATCCTGACGACGCCGAGTCTGCTCCTGAAGCAGGGCCGGTCCCGCCAGCTGGAGCAGGGGTTTCGGGTCACGCGCATGGGCGGACTACTGCGCCAGCTGGGGCTTCGGGATCGCGATGTCTTCACGCATATCGACGGCGTCCGCCTCGAGTCGCCAGCCATCGTGACCCGCGTGTTGTTGTCCTTGGTGGGCAAGACGGAGGTCACGATCGTGTTCATGCGTGGCGCAGAGGAACGGACCCTGCGGCTGTCGGTCGTCGATACGCAGTGAGGCGCTCGTCTCGCCCCACGACGATTCGAACGAACCGTTCCATCGGTGCTCGCAGAGGCGGAGTGACGCGAAGTTGGCGCCCTGGTGTGGGGGCGATGGCTGGTCGTTCTTCGATCGGAGACAGCGGCCTCCGGGCACGTCTGGCCGGTATTCGGCGTTGCCTTGGCTGCGTCCGGTTGCGGGACGCTCGTCCTGTCGAGCCGCTGTCGAGAGATGACGCACTCGCGTAGCGGCAGAGGCTGTGGAACTATCCGTCGAGTTCCCCGAGACAAAGCATCAAACGCCGATGAAGCTGCTCCTGCGTCCCCTCATCGTCACGATCGCGCTTGCGGCGTGCACCATCACGACTTCCAGCGGCGGGCCCGACTCGCCCAACGGAAACACTGCCAACTCGGCCGGTGACAGCAAGACGGTGGTGGATGATTCGCCACCGCTGAACTTGGACTCTGCGGTCCAGACCGGCACCCTCGACAATGGTCTGACGTACTTCATCCGCAAGCACCAAAAGCCGGAGAAACGGGCGATGTTGTGGCTGGCGGTCAATGCCGGCTCGGTGATGGAGGACGACGACCAGCGAGGGCTGGCGCACTTCGTCGAGCACATGGCGTTCAATGGCACGGAGCGCTTCGAGAAGAACACCATGATCGACTTCTTCGAGAAGTCGGGCATGGACTTCGGCGCAGACATCAACGCCTACACCTCGTTCGACGAGACGGTCTACATGCTGCAGGTGCCCACCGACGACGCCAAGTTGCTGTCGACGGGGCTCGACGTGCTCGAGGACTGGGCCGGCGCGGTGTCGTTCGACACCAATGAGGTCGACAAGGAGCGCGGCGTCGTCATCGAGGAGTGGCGCCTGGGTCGGGGAGCCAGCCAGCGCGTGTTCGACAAGCAGTGGCCGGTGTTCTTGGCCGGCTCGAAGTACGCCGAGCGCAAGCCGATCGGCGAAAAGTCGATCCTCGAGAACGCCCCGGTCGAGCGGCTGCAGGCCTTCTACAAGGACTGGTATCGCCCCGATAACATGGCGGTCATCGTCGTCGGTGACATCGAGCCGGCCGCGATCCAAAAGGAGATCGAGACGCGGTTCGGCGACCTTACCAACCCCGCCGACGAGCGCGAGCGCCTCAACGTGCCCGTGCCCTTGCTCGACGAGACGCGCATCGACGTCCAGACGGACAAGGAGATGTCGATGACCCAGGTCTCGCTGGCCATCAAGGGCCCGCGGGTGGGGCACGCCACCGAGAACGACTACCGGACCAACCTGGCCGAGGGGCTGTTCCACGCCATGCTCCGGGCGCGCCTGGACGAGATCCGACGGCGCCCCGAGGCTCCGTTCGCGTTCTCGTTCTCGTTCACCTCCGAGATGGGCCGTGCTGTCGATGTGTTCCGCATCTTCGCGGGCGCCAAGCCGGGCCAGGCCGACGCCGCCGTCAAGGCGCTGCTGGTCGAGGTCGAGCGCGTGCGTCGGCACGGCTTCAACGCCTCCGAGCTGGAGCGGGTGAAGGTCGAGCACAAGCGTGACCTGGAGCGTGCGGTCGCCGAGGCCGACACCGTCAAGGGCCGCGTCTATGCCCGCGGACTCGTGTCGCACTTCCTCGAGGGCGACACCATGATCAGCCGGGCCGACGACTTGAAGCTGGCCGACAAGTACATGCCGTCGATCACCCTCGAGGAGATCAACGCGCTCGCAGAGACCTGGACCAACCGCAAAGATCGCGTGATCTCGGCGGCCGGAGCGTCCCGCGACAAGATGCCGGGCGAGAAGGACTTGCTGGCGATCGCCGACGGCATCTCGATGCTGCCCGTGCAGCCCTGGGAGGACGAGGGCGCAGGCGGCTCGCTGATGGCGGCCGCCCCCAAGGCCGGCACCATCACCAGCAAGGAGCGGATCGAGGAGCTCGATCTGTCGGTCTGGACCCTGTCCAACGGGGCGCGGGTCATCGTCAAGCCCACCAACTTCAAGAATGACGAGGTCCTGTTCGAGGCGTTCAGCCCGGGCGGCCACTCGCTGGCGAACGACAAGATGTACGCGTCGGCGCAGTACTCCGATGCGATCGTGTCGCAGTCGGGCGTGGGTGACCACGATGCCGTGGCGCTGGGCAAGATCCTGACCGGCAAGGTCGCCAGCGTGCGGCCGTGGATCAGCGAGCTGGAGGAGGGCATGCGCGGGAGCGCCTCGCCCCAAGACCTCGAGACGCTGATGCAGCTGACGCACCTGTACTTCACGGCCCCCCGCAAGGACACCAAGGCCTTCGAGGCGTGGAAGGGGCAGATGAACGCGTTCTTCAAGAACCGCGACCTCAACCCCCAGTCCTCGTTCTTCGACGCGATGGGCAAGGCGGCGGCCAACGACCACCTACGGCGCCAGCCGCCTTCGGTGGAGAAGATCGAGGCGGTCGACTTGGACTCGGCGTTCTCGTTCTACAAGGAGCGATTTGCCAACGCGGGTGACTTCACGTTTTCGTTCGTGGGCAATGTGGATGACAAGCGGCTCGAAGAGCTGGTCACCACCTACATCGCCTCGCTGCCCTCGACCGGTCGCAAGGAGAAGTGGCGCGACGTCGGTGTCACGCACCCCAAGGGGGTCAAGCGCGTTCGCGTGGAGAAGGGACAGGATCCCAAGAGCTTCGTGATGCTGGTCTTCCACGGCAAGGCCAAGTGGACGCCCGAGACCGAAGACAACGTCGAGATGCTCTCGGAGGCCCTCAACATCCGTCTGCGCGAGATTCTTCGCGAGGACATGAGCGGCGTCTACGGTGTGTTCTCCAACGGCAACGTCTCTCGCCGGCCCAAGCAGGAGTACCAGTACCTCGTGGGCTTCGGCTGCTCGCCCGACAACGCAGCCAAGCTGACCGAGGCGGTGTTCGACCTGGTCGAGACCGTCAAGA
>JAHZJA010001237.1 GCA_022601155.1 Deltaproteobacteria bacterium
CCCCGAGTACGTGCCCGGCCGCGTGCTCGAGTTCATGCGGCGAGGATGGTGCCGCTGGGACCAGACTCCTGCCCCGCTCCATTGAGGGAGGTTCGACGATGCAATCCGATCTATTCGCGCTCAGCCGACCCGAAGATCTGCAGGTCCGCGTACAGCCCATCGAGACCACGCGCTATCCCATCCTCATCGTGGACAACGTCTATCGCCACCCCCAGGCGGTGCGGGACTTTGCCCTGAGCCTGCCCTACACCCCTTTGGGGGCGGGTGGTCCGGGCGCGCGGGCCGACCTCCCCGATACTTCGACCATCGGCCCCCTGCGGCGGCTGGTGCAGCAGCACGTGGGCGACGCCTACGGCTGGCCGCTGTCCACATCCGACGCACCCGATCCCACCGGGACTCGCTTCCACCGGATGCGTAGCAATGCCGACGAGGGGCCGCCCGCGGTCAGCATGCCGCACATCGACCGCGTGATGCTGGCCGGGGTCGTCTATCTCAACCTGCCGCAGCAGTGTCGCGGCGGCACCAAGTTCTTTCGCCATCGTGCCACGGGGATCTGCGAGTGGCGCGTTCGAACGGCGGAGGCCGTCGCCCCATCGGCGGTCTCGGCCGTGATGGAGCTCGGGTTCGACAACGACTACCGCCAGGGCGTGCTTGATGGGCGGTGGCAGGACTACGACGAGCTGCGGTCCATGATCTTCCACGGGCCGGAAGGTCCCCCCGATTTCATGGCTGAGGGCAGCGAAGACTGGATCCAGATCGACGCGGTCGACATGCGATGGAACCGGCTGATCTGTTTCCCCGGGTTCGTGTTCCACACGTCCCACTACGACCCGCGATGGTTCGGATCGGCACCGGGCGACGGGCGCCTGATCCAAAACCTGCTGTGCTACTGGCCGATGGCCGAGCCGCCAGCCTGACCCTCACCCCTCGGGATCGGGCTCGGGGGGAGGATCACCCGCGACGCACACCAGCACGGTCGACTCTGTCTGGCAGCGGCCGTCGATGCACAGCAGATCGCCGAGACAAAACGACGGCTGGTTTTCGCAATCAGCTCCAGCGGTCAGCAGTGCGACGCACTGGTCGTCGATGCAGGTCGCGTATCCGATGCACTGGCCCAGCACACAAGCTTCGCCAGGCCCGGGTGCCGCGACGCAGGTGGAGCTGTTGACCGAGCACACCTCGTTCACATCGAGGCACGAGCCCCGCTGAAGGTCGGGATTGCAGTCCTCGCCCGACCCCGCCAGCCGATAGCAATTGCCGGACGCGCCGACGTTGCAGCGCTGCCCGTCGAGGCATCCGTTGAGGGTGTCGCAGGGCAGGCCGTTGTCGACCCGCGCGGCGCAGGTACCTTCCGTGGGCGGCTCCATCCCGTCCTCGACCTCCGGTACCTGGCAGTAGGCCGAGTCTTCGCACCGGGCGGTCAGTCGCAGCCCCGGCTGGGACACCGGGCAGGTCTCACCCACCGTGAGCACCCGGGTCTCGACGCACGAGCCCGTACAACAGACCTGGTTGCCGGGGCACGCGGCACGGTCGCAGACCGCGTCGCCTTCGCACTCCGCGTCGGCAAAGCAGCTGCCCCCCACCGAGATTCGTCCTCCGAACACGGCCGCGCGCGCATCGGCCAGGGTGCGAACGTTCGCGACGGTGGCCTCGCAGCCCAAGTTGCGCAGCGTGTCCAACCACACCGCCGCGGCCTCCTCGTCGTAGGCCGCGCGGGCGAAGCTGGTGGATCCCACCGCCTGCACCAATGAAGCATCGGGCGAGGAGGACTGCTGGCAAGTATCCGCGTCGGGCATGAAGCCACAGCGCACCAGATACTCGCAGCGTGCATCGAGCTCCTGAACCCGGAGATCGGATCCTTCCACCGCGGGCAGCTCTTCGGCGTCGCACCCCAGCTGAGCTGCGATGACCAACATCAACCCCGTCGCGGCCCACCGCAACCCACTGCCCAACCTCTCGAAATCCATGGTGCACGCATCCTACCAAGGCTGCGCAACCGGGGCCGTACCCAGGCGCGGAGCACATGTGGGATGCACCGATGTGATCACGGGGACGCGGCCCGGGAGACCAACATGGTGCCTGGGGGCACCACGCCTCACGTCTCCCGAGCCGGCCCAAGACCCTCGTCGCTGCGATTTGGGGCATCTCACCAGGTGACCAGCGCACCTGGCGACGATTTGCAGCGTCGGGGGCCAACCGAGCGTCGCCGTAGAGCCTCCGGCCGAACCCGACCCGGTACTTGGGCTCGGAAGCTGTTGGCGACGGGTCGCAGCGCAGCCCCATGTTGCTTTGGGGGCAGGCTGTGCTGCGTCCACCAGTCCCTACGGGCCGATGCCCGGAGTTCTGACGATAGCCGATGTCGATTTCGAAGAAATCGACACGCCGGCCTCCCGCTCCTTGGACTGGGAGCCCTTGCGCAGGGTCACCTCGACCGAGACCTCCACCGTGTCCTTGGAGGCGAAGCGCCCCGGCAGCTCGTGATCGTAGGTCCCGGGCGCATGGATCTGAGCGAGGTGCTCGACGGACGACTCCTCACAGGGCACCCGGCCTCCGGAGGGGCAGTGGGTGTAGTGCGTGGACTCGACGGTCAGCTCCGCGCCGTCGATCGTCCAGCCATCCTCGAGTTCCGCGTACTCATCGACGGTGACGGTGACGGACTTGATCTCGCAGTTGGGGCAGGTCCGGGGGACCGAGGGGCAGCCGGTACCGAGACCGAGCAGCGCAATCGCGAACAGGGCGGGCCAACGCATGGACCGCAGGGGCGAAGAGCCCGAGGTGGTAGACATCATGTCGCTCCTGTCGAAGAGGGGGTGTCCCACCTACGGGGTGGGGAGCCGCAATCTGACGGCTGGGATCGCCAGCGATGGTGCCACGGGCAGCGGCGACGTACGAATCGACCCGCCCGCGATCGCCCCCGGGAAGTGAATCTCGTACTCGCGGCTCACGGAACGAAGCCGCGGTAGACCTCCCAGTCGCGCGCCCAGGGCTCCGGTCGATTCCGCAGGGACAGCAGCGCTCGCTGGAGGCGAACCGCGTCCGACTGCGGTGGACGCTCGTCTTCGTACATTGCGCGACCCAGCGCCGAGGCCAAGGCATCGGGCACCTGCGCGGCTGCGGCCACGACATGGGTGGACCCGGCCATCAAGAACGCGCCCGCCAGGTGCATGCCCCCGCTGTTGAGCTCATCATCGCCCAGCCCCGTCTCACATCCCGACAGCACCACCGTGGACGGGGCCCGCGGCAGCGCCAGCACGTCGCGAACGTCGAGGGAGGCCTCCCCCGCCAGCGGCAGCGCGCTGTCCCAGCCCTCCAGGCCGCCCCGCTCGCCGTGCCCGGCGTAGTGCACCAAGTCCACGCCCTCCATCGCCTCGGTGACCGCACCGTGGGTCGCAGCCTCGCCGTCCAGTCGCACCACCGCCCAGCCCCGCCGCGTGAGCGCAGCCTCCACCGCCGCGCCCTCCTCGGCGGCCGCGGGCAGGCGCCCGAGATCGGCACGACGGGTGGCGGGATCGGAGATCACCAGGCCCCGCGAAGTGGTCGGCCGCGGGGCGGGATGCTCGGCGATATCCAGCTTGTAGACGACGGGGACGGTGGCCAACAGCACGTCTTCCCGCCACGGGAGCCCATGCACCGCGAGGTCGACCCGCGAGCCCATCGGCAGCACGACGACCAGCTCGGCGTCGTCGATCATCGCCGCGAACGGCTCGAGCACGGCCGCGGCCACGGCCGTACGGTCGTCTGGCGACGGCCAGGACGGAACGCGATGAGCCACCACGTCCGTCGCGCTGAGACCGAAGACCACCCACCCGCGAGGCAAGGGGTGCATCACCAGCCACAGCTCGCCGTCCCGGGGCAAAGGCAGCACCGCATCGGCCGGATCGGCCGCCTCCGAGAGCGCGCGATAGGCCTCGTCGAGGTGGCCGCGCATCGCCTCCCGGGTTCGCGCATGCTCGCGCTGCAGCCCCTCGCGAGCATCGGCGGGAAGCCTCCACGCGTCGGCCAGCTCTGCCTCGAGCCGACCCGCCAGCGCGCGGTAGCGGGCCCGCTCGCGCCGCCAGGTCTCGCGTGCCGACGTGGGCAGCCGCGCCAACACCCCGGTACGCCCCATCGGTCGAAGCGCGCGGGCCCGTGAGGCGCGAGCCACTGTTGCGGCTCGCTCCACGTCTCCGCGAAGCAACAGCAGGTCGATCGCCGCGGCAGCGCTGGTGTGAACCCCGGCGAGCAAGCCCTCGCGCCCCTGGTCGATCCCCACCGTCCGGACCAATTGCTCGATGCGTTGCTCGGCCAACAGATAGGCATCGAGCGCGGGCTGGGTCCGCCCCGCCGTCCGCTCCACGTCCCCGCGAAGCACCGCCGCTTGCCACGGCAGCAGCGGATCCCAGCCAATTCGGGGGTCCGCCTCGACGGCGGCCAGGTACTCCAGCGCCCGCTCGGGCTCGGCCTGCATGCGGGCGAGCCGGGCCCGCACGTAGCCCAACCACGGCACCAGCCCCGGTGAGACCTGGTCGGGCACGAGTGCGTCCAGCTGCTGCTGCACGTCGTGTGGCGCTCCGCGATGGAGGGCCTCGAGGGCGAGGTTGAGCCGCAGCGTGGCGAGGTTGTCCCGCCAGTCGGGGTGATGGCCGACCTCACATCCGCCCTTGGGTCCATGGATCCGCTCGGCTCGCTGCATCAGCCGCCGCGCCCCCTCGGTCGACTCTCCGGGGCGGGCCGCCAGCAACATCGACCACCCCGCCCCGTTGAGATAGACGGCGTGCTTGCACGAAAGCTGCGGCAGCGGCTCCATCAATCCGAGCATCCGCTCCATCGCAGCCCGCTGCTCCTGTCGACGTCCGAGCAGGCCGAGCACCTCGAGCTCTTGGGTCGTCGCCGAGAGCTCGAGATCCACCAACCCCAAACGTCGCGCGATCCGTTGCGCCGTCGCGTAGTGCCGCAGCGCCGTCGTCCGATCCTGCTCGGTCTTGGCCTGCCCCGCCGAGAAGTAGCTCCACAGGCCTTCCGCCTCCGCATCGAGCACGGTGGGCAGTGCCGCCCCGACGGCATCCAGCGCCCACTTGGCGCCACGCTCGTCCCCTTGGTCGTCACGCATGGGGACCAGCAGCAAGCCCAGGGCGACCGCCTCGGCGTTGCGACCATGCGCCATCGCCAGATCGAAGCCGGTCGCCGTGGCCTCGGCCGCGGTGTCGGGCTGGCCCAGCTGACGCGTCAACTTGCCCAGCAATCGCTGCGCGGCGATGGCTTCGTCGGTGGACGGGTCGTGCAGGGTCCTCAACGTCTCCACGGCACGGCGGTAGGCCGCCTCGCGCTGCGGGTCGACATCGGGAGGCAGCGCATCGAACACCGCGCGAACCCGCGGCACCACGGCGGCCGGCTCGATCGCCACGCTCCATCGCGAGGTCCCGTCGGCGTGCTCGACCTCCAGCGTCCGGGCATCGGGAGGCACCGCCACGCGCAGCCTCCAGCCGGGATCTTCGGTCTGCACCAGTGCCTCCGGCTCCACCTGCTTCCCATCGACCCGCACCCGCGGCGCCGCAGCTGCCCCCACCCACAGCCGCAGCGGCGGAGCATCGGGCTGTACACGACACGTGGCTGGAACCCGTACGCTGGTCGAGCACCCGGCCAGGGACACCTCCAGAGGAGCCGAGGCCGGACGCTCGCGCGAGGCCATCGCAGCCGCAGACGGCGGCACGGGGGCGTCGGGCCGGGCCCATCGCCAGTAGACGGCCGCGGCGAGCAACCCGAACGCGAGCACGAGCCAGATCCACGGCGGGCGCCGGACCATCGGGGGAATGGTACGACGGGTGCGTGGTATAAGCCGGGGTAGTCCATGGACGAGCGCAGCGCGACACGACGACTCGTGCGAGCGGCGCTGGAGGGAGACCGCGGCGCTACCCGAGAGCTGGTGGCACGCCTCCGGCCTGCAATCCAGGCCGAGCTGGCTCACCTGCTGGTGCAGTACAAGCCGGGCCGAGGCCGCAGTGCCCGCCAAGAGCTCGCCGACCTGGTGCAGGACGTCTTCGTCGCGCTGTGGGCCCACGAGGGCAAGCTCCTCCAGCGTTGGGAACCCGAGCGGGGCCGAGCCCTCGAGAGCTACGTCCGGCTGGTGGCGCGCTCGCGCGCCCTGGACATCTTGCGCAGCCGCAAGCGGATGCCGTGGCAGGAAGAGCCGACCGAAGCTCCCGCCATCGAGGCCGCCGCCGAGCCCGAGCACGCCACACAAGCGCGGCAAGTCAACGCCCGCCAGGCGCTCCGCGTGCTGCAGACCCGCATGCGTGAGCAGCTGGGCGCACGCGATTGGCAGCTGTTCACGGCCTTGTACACCGAGGACCTCAGCGTGCAGCAGGTGTCCGAAGAGGTCGGGATGACCCCCGCAGCCGTCTATCAGTGGCGCAGCCGCTTTGTGCGCAAAGTGCTCCCGCGGCTCGCCGACGGGCTGGAACGGGGGCGGGCCCCATGAAAAGGTGTCAACACGGCGGCAGTC
>JAHZJA010001238.1 GCA_022601155.1 Deltaproteobacteria bacterium
GACCCGTCTCAGCACCCGTGGATGTACCGCGCCATCGTCAGGAGACACGACGGCGAACTGCTCGGGCACGTCAGCTTCCATCACAAGGCTCCCGATCCCGACCTGTCCCGGCATGGAGTGACTGGCGCGGAGCTTGCCTACACCATCGAATCGACGCACCGAAGACGAGGCTATGCGAAGGAGGCTGCCATTGGGATGATGGAATGGGCCTCGCGCGAGTTCGACGTTCGTGATTTCGTCTTGACGATCAGCCCAGACAACCTGCCGTCGCTGAGGATGGCGGAGTCCATGGGTTTCCGGATCATCGGCGAGCAAGACGACCCCGTTGACGGGCTCGAGTTCGTGATGAAGGCCGACATCGACCGCGTGTTGGAAAGCAACCGCGCGTAGACCACCCGCGCACCGCCGACCTGCACCAAGCCCGTCCCTCACCAACACCGCATGAACCGGCATCGACCCGGCTCTCCGACACCGCTCGGATCTACTTGCGGCGCCTTCCAGCCAGCTCGAACGCTTTCTCCAGCGCCCCCGCAGCGGGGACTTCCACGTCGGGCTTCACGCCTGTGCCCTCCCAGTTCGTCCCGGTCACGGGGTTGATCGCGCGCGCAGTCGGCAGCCCGATCCCCCAGTGGTCCGAGACGCGGACGAACTCGGTTGGGTACGCTCCGCCGCCGGTAGTCTCCCCGACAACCGTGGCGCGCTTGAGAGCCTTGAGGTTGTAGGCGAACTCCTCGCCGGCCGAAAACGTGCGCGAGCTGGTGAGCACGAGAACCGGCTTCCTCGGCCCGAACTTGCGGCCGGGCACTTCCGGCGACGTGTGGAAGGATTCCGTGCTGTTCGTGCTCCGGGTGTAGATGTCGTTGAGGTGGACGCGCTTCTTCCCAAACGGAGGAGCTCCGCCATCATGCCGCGGTTGCTGAGGATGGCGGCCTTGAGCTCATCGATATCGAACTTGCCGTCGGCCCCAGAGGCACCGGCCTCTCCCTGCAGCGTTCCGCATGCCACTGAATCGAGCATCCAGACGGGAAGTACCTCCCTGCTGCCATCCGGCATGTCAACCACCGCGACGGGCTCACCGCCACGACGTTCGCGATACACAACGGAGATCTCCTGGCCGAAGCATGGGTGCCACGGGTAGTGCACCGTGGCGACCTCGCCGACACGGGCAGAATAAACGGGGAACTGCCGTCGGGCGCCGGAATTTTCTATTCACCGGGTCGGCGAAGGCGGGCCGCCGCCTCGCGGGTGCCTACAGCTTGGTCCAGACTTGCCGAGCATTGGGCATCCCCACGCGGGACTACCTGGTCGACGTGCTCGACAAGCTCCAAGGTGGCTGGCCCATGCGGCGACTGGTTGAGCTGTTGCCCCACAACTGGGCCGCTGCCCGTGGTCTGCTCCCCGCGACCGCGTAGTGGCCGAGCCAGCCGGGTAGCGTACCTCGGCGGCCGGCGCCGAGCCGGAGGCTGTCTATAACGGGCTTACGAACCGGAGGCTGTCCGTAACGGGCTTACCTCCAAGGCGCCGATTTCAGCACCCGGCGCCTTCTATTCTGAGCCCGGTCCCGTTCGAACCACCATCGAAAACGCCTCCTATCCCTCTTACACGCCATGCACAACAGACGTCGACCGGGCGACTGGCGCGAGCGTTGACGCGGTCGCGGACGAGAGATCGGCGACCACGAGACCCTTGTTGATGGTGGCTTGGCGCCGACGTTCCATATGCTGCTCGGGGCGTCGTCACCGCGGCTCGCAACCACACGAAATCATTCGCGGATGAACCAAGTGGCCGGCAGGGGGTCGGACGGTGAGGCCCATCCCGCATGGAGACCGGGTGAAGCCGTGTCCAGAGAGCGAATACCCCTCGCCGCGACTCGCATCTCTTGGTGCGGGACCGGGGACACGGCCACATCGGCCCTTCGTTATCCGTCGCTGGATGAGCTCTGGGAGCAGAAAGAGACCATGAAGACGAAAATCGGAATTTCCATTCTGGCAGGAATGCTCTGCGCCTGTGACGGCGGAGACGTGGACGGTTCGCAGGGGTGGGACAGCGACCGGATGGGTGATGTCGAGCTCGAGGAGCTGGGCTCTGTGTCGTTGTCTCTGGTCGAGTACGTCGTGAGTTACGGCTCACCGTTCTCTCGTGGCGGCAACGCCCTTTCGCCGTTCGGGGTCAGGTTCACCGACGAGCAGCATGAGCAGTTCGAGGTACTGGTGCCCGAACTCGCGGATCACGACCTGCTGTCGGAACACCGCGCCATACTTCGAGATCTGGCGGACCGATTCAACGACTACGACCGCGGCCGGTGCGTGCATGGAGTCACCAGCTCGTCCGGCTGTCGCATCGTCGACATCTACACGTTGCAGTCAGAAGCCTTCATGCTCCACATCAGCCTGAATGCCCTCCACGGTACTCTGCAGAAGTGGACCATGCAGGACCCCGGCCTCGTACCCGACCCGTCGAAGGACGATGACTGGATGATCACGCTCTCTCCCGAGATCCGGCTCGCGATGGCGATGGATCTCGTGATGCAGATCGAACTCTACGAGCTGAGCACGCTGCCGGGCAGCGAGATCTTCACGTACGGGCCTCCGGTTCAGGATGTACGGGATACCGCCCAGGAGTACTACGACGCGCTTGGCTTCATCGAGCACCGCTATCCCATACTCGAAGTCAAGTACGGTCCCTTGCAAGACTTGGCCGTCGGTGAACCCGAGTTGTTCGACGACCTGCAGGACATCGTATTGGAGCTGACGACGTGGAACCCGAAGTTGGTCGACTACACCAACTAGCCTCAATGCCGGCCACTTCGCGCCCTTTTCCCGGTCGGGCCGCTTCCGTGCGCAGTTTCGACGCTGGGTCGGGGCGTCCATGGCAGCGATGCACAAGGGCAGGGCGATCGTGGCGGGGCTGGGCCTGATGCTGGGCTGCATGCCCGCCGTGGGCACCTCCGAAGGCCGAGGCGACGCGGCCCGGCCCGAGCCCGCAGCGACGCCGTCTCCCACGGCGGTGCCCGCCGAAGCTCCGTGGCAGGTGAGCGTGGACGGGCAGCCGCCCCAGTCGCTGGCCGCCGTGCACCCGCCCCCCCGCGACACGGCGGCGGCTCATGCCTCGCTGGTGGGGTGGACGGCCGACGACACCCGCGTGGTCGTGTGCCGCGATCTGCCCGAGAGCGACTGCCACGAGTGCCGCATCGTCGGCCGAGACGGTGCGGCCCAGAGCCTGGAGACCGGGTCGCAGGGTGCCGAGCCCATTACGGAGTCGGCGCTGAACACCCGCGTGGCCGCGCTCGGGATCACGCAGCCCCAGCCGTCGCGACCGTCCGAGCAGCCCCTGACGCTGGTGGTGGAGACTCGCGAGGCCGAGCAGACCAACGCGGGTGATGCACGCCCGATGCTCGAGGTGGGGCGCGCGGCGGCGCCGATGCCCCCGCGTCGTGGCTGGTGCAGGTCGACCCGTGCGAGGGCTTGCGGCATCGACCAGGTCTGTGCCGCAAGGGCTCATGTAGAGGCGCGGGTGCCCTCCCACGACGGCCGTACGGTAGCCGTCGTCATGCACATCAGTGGGGGCCAGTCCGGCGATGTGGTGCGCGTCGAGCTGCTCGACCACGCCCGCCTGCTGGCCGCGACCGAGCGCTCGTTCGCGCGCTGACCCGAGGCCCGCCTCGCGAGCGCTCGGCCCCGTCGGCCTAGATGTAGTCCGTGTCCAGGATCTCCATGTTGAAGGTTGTTTCGGCGTAATGGTTGTAGGTCGCACCGATCTGTCCGGAAGGCGAGGCGTGGATGCACAGGCCGCGCTTGTAGTTGATCAAACTGCGGCTGACCTTCCTGAACATGGTGCCGGCGTGGCCGTAGAAGGATCCCCAGCTCCACGCCGCGGCGTCTCCGATGCCCGTGATGGCGCCGCAGTAGAGGGTCCCCCAGTTGTTCATCTTCAGGTAGGTGTTGGTGTAGCCGCTGTCGTCCACCAACTCGAACTGCATCTCGTCCTGCCCGTTGTTGTTGAGGTCGACCAGATGAACCCGCCAGACCCGACCGTCGGTGTTGCTCGGAGTCTTGCTGGTCGTGGTCGCGCCGTTGGCGTCGCAGCCGAGGTACCCCTCGGTGTGGCTGCGGAGCATCACGACCTCGCCCTCGACGAGGGTGCTGGTGCGCAGCACGCTACGCCGCGAGTAGGCGACGATCGCCGCGGCGCTCGGATCGTCGATCTCCGTGAGGACCTCGACGGGTGCGTGGTCGATCGGGGCTGCGGCCGGGTCGTCTTCGATGTCGCCGGGCTCGGCGTCGAGCTCGGCCTCCTCGAGGTCGGCAATGCCGTCGTCGAGCTCGGCCTCATGGTCGCAGCCGACGGCGGGGGCGAGCCCAGCCACGAGCAGAGCAAGGGAGCAGCGGAAGGAACGGAGCGACTGAGTCTTCATCGTGGCTAGGCAGTGCCCACCGCCGCGACTTCCATTCAGCCCGACTCGGATTGGCGGCTTCGCCCACGACTTGCTGCCGTCGCGGCCGGCTGTGAGGGTGCGCTCAGCCAGCGAAGCCCCGCGTCCAGCACGGGGTCGTCCCCGGTCGCGACCGTCAGGTCGACTTCGACGTCGGGCACGACCGCCTCGCGCGGCGTACCGTCCACCCGAAACAGCGACTCCACGAGCAGCGCCACCGTCCAGCCGGTGACGGGCAGGGTGACGTCGTAGATGGCTCCGGCCAGCCCGGCCATGCGGGTGCCGACCAGCGTGGCACGCCCGATTCCTTGCAGACCGATGGCGGTGCCCTCGCCCATGCTCCCCGTCCAGCGTCAAACTGAAGTGGCCCGAAGGTAACCGACCCGTCATGCTGACCTGGACCCTGCTCGAGGCACGTCGTGCCCGGAGCAATCGTGTCGTAGGTTGACGTAGTGACGTTTATCGGCCGAAGGGAGAGCCCCCCGTGGCGGGCTCGTGTCACTCATCATTTGGCGGGCCTGGTCACTCCCGCGCTGCGCCTTGGAGAACGAGCCGCCTACGTATGATTGCTTCCTAAGCTACACCTCGGCGGATGCCGGGGAGGCGGAGGGATTGGCCAACGAGCTTCAAGGCGCGAGGCCTCAATGTCTTCATGGGCCAACGTGACCTCGACGTGGGCATCCCCTGGCCCGAGCAGCTCCAGGACTCCCTCTCTCGTTCGCGCGGCTTGATCCTGGTGACGCCCCTCGAGCCCATGGCGGGATGGGTGCGAGCCGAGGTCGAGTGGGCCCTCAATCAAGCCGCCCTGGACTCGGAATTCCGTCTTGTTCCGATCCTGCAACGCGGACAATCTGTCGAGACACTTCCGCCGTTCGTCCAACGCTACCAGGCGATCGAGCTACCCGTGCCTCTCGCGGCGCTGACCCCCGAGAACTACGCATGGCTCGTCGAGAGACTGTCCCGTGCGCGGACGTGGACGGTGGAGCGAACGGTCGATGTCGAGTCCCCGTTTCCGGGTCTCGAGCCCTTCCGAGAGGAACGCGCCCGCTACTTCTTTGGTCGCAGTGCCGAGATCAGCGAGAGGATCGAAGTCCTCGAAGACCACCGATGGTTGCACTACGAGGGCGGCCGCGGCATGGGCAAGTCCTCCCTCGTGAGAGCAGTGTTCGGATTTACCCGAGGCTCAGCCCAAAGGTGGTTCAACTTTGCGCACTCACGTCAGGTGCTCAGTGGGAAGACGCGCCCGGACCCACCGGAGAGACTGACCAAGCTCTTGGCGTTCACCGTCACGGCTGCGCCGTTCCGCGACCGCTACGTCCCTGCGATCGGTCACGGCTCGTCCGGCGGACGACGTCCGACGACCTGCAAGGACACATCAACGAGTTGGCGCAGCGCCTGCTTCGACATCCCGCTGCGAGCCATGACGCTGATGCCAACCACGGTCATGTTGAGGTAGCGCGCGAGCTTGACCGGGTCATCGCACTCTATCTCGCCCTTGTCGATGGCGTTGTCGAGGGCCCGAAGGAAGGCGCTCTCGACATTCCGCATGTGACGCGAGAGCTTGCGTGCGACGGCGGGGTCCTCTGCGTCTTGAGACAAGCAGGTGCGCGCGACCAGGCAGGGCTTGGCGCGAATGACGGCCATCGAGAGGCACGCCTCGATCGCTGGCAGGGAAGCATCCGGGCCGAACAGCGCCTGCAGGCTGGCGTCACTCTCAGCGCTGTACTGATCCAGCGCACGCTCGAAGACCTTCTGCTTGCTGCCGAACGCGTTGTAGATGCTCTGCTCGCCCATCTGCATGGCCTCGCTGAGCGCATGCATGGACGTGCCGGCGAAGCCTCGCTCTCTGAAGACGTCCGCCGCGCTGCGGAGCACCTCTCGCTCGTCAAACTGCCTGGGTCGCCCACGCGCCATCGCCAAAACCAACGGTGAGGTGAGCCGAGCCGGCTGTCAACAATTTATTGAGCAATTACATAAGAATAAGCCGATTATGGGACTCCACGACCTATCAGGGCTATGATTTATTTTGTAGTAATTACTCAAAAAATGATTGACGCTGCGGCCTCCGGCTCCCACAGTCAGAGCGATTGCCGAGGACGGATCGAGTCAAAAGATGAAACGAACACACCTACCGATGCTCATCCTCGCGGCCTCGCTCGCCACGGCTTGCGGCGACGATGGCGGCGCCGCAGCCGAGACCGCGGACACGTCCGGCACCGAAGACGCGTCCGACACCGCAGACACATCCGACACCGCAGACACATCCGACACCGCAGACACATCCGACACCGCAGACACATCCGACACCACAGACACGTCCGACACTGGCGAGGATCCAACCCCCTTCCAGCAGGCCGTCGAGGCGCTCGGCGGAGCGCGCGCGCTGGCCGGGCTCGAGCTTCTGCAGATCGATTCGACCGGGACCCGTGCATTCGACTACGAGGGAGAGACCCCCGGCGGTGTGGTCGAGGTGAGCACCTACACCACGAGCTACGCCTTCGACCTCACCAACCACGACATCCGGGTCGACACAGAGCGCACGCCGCTGTTCGAGGCGCTGCAGTTTTTCCCACCCAGCAACTTCAGCGTCGTCGTCAACGGAGACGTTGGCGGAATTTCTCCGCAGGTAGGCTTCATCCCGCCCGGGCCCACCGCGTCGCAGTACGTCGGCGCACTGCGCAACCAACAGCGGTTTTTCAACCCGCACTTCATCCTCCGCGATGGCTTGGCCGACCCGACGTTGATCGGGGACGGCGGCGAGGAGGAGTTCGACGGTCGTGCGCATCGGATCATCACGTTCGCAGGGGACATCGCCGAGGTTCGTCTGTTCGTCGACGCGGAGACGGGGTCCATCTCGAAGCTCGAGACCCTCGAGAACCATGTCCTGACGCGCGACACCGACCTGGAGGTTCACTACCTCGCATGGCAATCAAGGGGCGCGCTCGCGTTTCCAGACGTGGTCGAGCTGTACGTCGGCGGCGAGCTGGTCCATGGCGAGACACGCGATGCCGTGGTCATCGAGCCGAGGCTCGCGGACGACGCCTTCGAGCTTCCGCCCGAGGCCGTCGACGCGACGGCGGATCCCAACGCACTGGAGTTTGGCGAGCAAACCCACCACGTCGTCGACGCCTTCTTCAACCTGGGATCCTTCTACCCTGAAGAGTCCGCGATCACGCCAACCCAGCTCGCGCCGGGCGTGACAGCCATGCTCGTGCCCGGGGCGGCGAACTCCCTGGTCGTCTCCTACGACCAAGGGCTGGTCGTCTTCGAGGCCCCCGGAACGCCAGCCCACGGTAGCAACCTGATCGATGCGATCGCCGCGGAGTATCCGGCCATGCCGATCACCCACATCGTGCAGAGCCACTTCCACCAGGACCACGCCTCCGGAGTTCGCTCGTTCATCGCGGAAGAAACGACCCTCGTCGTCGGTGAGGGCGTGGGCGATTTTTGGCAGGGCATCCTCGCCGCCGAATCGACCATTCGCCCCGACGCGTTGGCGGGCGCGAACGTCACGCCGGTCATCGAGGAGCTCGCGCTCGATGACACTCTGGTGATCGACGATCCCAACGTGACCATCACCATCCACCACATCAGCACCAACCCACACTCCGAAGACATGGTCATTGGCCTCATCGATGTGGACGGGCAGCGTTTTGTCTACGAGGCGGATCTCTACAACGCGGGATTGGGGCTGACTGCGGTCATCGGCGGCCCCGAGTCGTTGTTCGAGAACCTCCGCACCCTCGGGATCATAGACACGGACTGCTCGTCCGACGTGCCCCTGACGATCGTTCCGGCCCACGGCGTCCCGCAGACGCTGCAAGTCTCGCTCGCCGAACTCGCAGGGCAGACGATCGACGTGGACTGCAACTGACCAGCTCGCGCCGGCGGCCAACTGGCAGCATCCTCATGTCAAAGAACGTACCCATCACCGGTGCAAACGCCGGACTTGGGTTCGACGTTGGGCAAGCTCATCGGCACCGCGTGGATGAGGGACCTCGTCGAGCGCCACGGCCTCCGGGCCCTGACTGTCAGCCCGGGCTTCACCGCCGGCACCGAGACGCTGAACGAGGCTCCGCTGCCACGACCCATGAAGCTGATGTTCAGTATGTCCTCGCCGTGCCACGTCTTGTGGACACGCGCCCACCGTGGCACCCGGCACCGCTCGACCCCTCAGCCGAGCGCAGCAGCCATCTCGACCGGCCCTTTGATCGCCATCTCCTCGGAACGACTCTCCGTGTCGTGGCGAGCGATGGTCGTGTCATCGCGGGAACCTCACATGTTGGCGAGAACGAAACGTCCTGTTCCTTCATCCCCGAGGAACCCTGGGCTTCGTGCGGCGTGCGAGTCGCTGTTGATGGAGGGCTCGAAGATGTGGCCGGCAACAGCTTTCGGGGCGTACTGGATCGGGAGTTGAACACGGCCGTGGGCAGGCGTCTGCGTTCCGGCGGTCACCACTAGACCGTCCCGGAAGCCGTGCACGCCGGTCAAAACGGTCTGCAAACGCGTGCCGGCTACTTGCTTCATCCGCGAGTGATTCGGGTTGTTGCGAGCCATGTCACTGCTACAGCCCATCACCTTCGGCAGCGAGCGACTGCCCCGTCGCGCCCGGAAGGGTAGGGACCTTTGGCCGCAAATTCGAAGTCGCCCGAAGGTACCCGACCCGTCATGCCGACCTGGACTCTGCTCGAGGCACATCGTGCCCGCAGCAGTCCGTCAGGTCAGCTGGCAGGCCGACTCGTGCTCGGACGAGGGCGTGACCGAGGTGATCAAGCAGATCATCGCGGCCAAGCCCGCGCCCAAGAATGCA
>JAHZJA010001239.1 GCA_022601155.1 Deltaproteobacteria bacterium
CGCCGATCGAGGTGCGGTTGTTCTTGGCTCGGCCCGCGGCCGTCAGGTTGACGGCAACCGGCTTGCTGTCGCCACGACCCTTGGCCTCGATGCGTGCGGGCGAGACACCCTTGGTCACCAGGTAGGCCTTCACCGCATCGGCACGCGCTTGCGAACGCTTGCGCGGGTTGCCGCGATCGTCGGTGTGCACGTTGATCGAGATCGACTTGTACTCCGGGTTGGCGTTGAGGAAGACCGCCAGCTCGTCGAGGATCGGGTGGCTCTTGGAGCTGACTGCGTTGCCGTCGTAGCGGATCCGCTTGCGCAGCCGGATGCTGTTCTTGGAGCCCTTGACGTTGGGGGTCTCCGGGGGCTTGTCCGCCTCCATCACTTCGTCGACGGCGATCTGCCCGCCCTCGGGCACCGTGAAGGTGATGTTCTTGGTCTTGAAGCCTGGCGCACGGATGGTGGCCGAGTAGTCACCGACGTACAGCTCCAGGGCGATCATCCCCAGCGGCTCGTCGTCGAAGCTCTGATCGACACCCTGGCCGGTCACGTACATCGAGAAGTCCAGCGGGTTGCCAGCGGAGTCCTTGACCGACGCCTCCATCACCCCGGTGGGCGGCGCGGGGGCAGCCTCGAGCTGGATGGTGACGCTGCCGTCCTGGCCATCGACCACATCGGCGGTGGCCTCGGCGACGACCTCGCCGCCCATGACGACCTGAACCGCGACCTGGCCGGCCGGGAACCGGAAGCTGGTGAACGATCCGTTGGCGTCGGTGAGCAGCGCGGTGGTCGTCATCCCCGGGAAGAGGATCCGCGCGTCGGGGATCGGCGTGCCCGCGGGGTCGACCACCTGACCGACGATGCGCCCCTCGAGGGTCGGCGACGGCGGCGGAGGCGGAGGCGCTTCGCCCTCGACCTCGACTTCCTTGACCACGGGCATCGGGTCGAACGACCAGCCCAGGCCGAGCATCACCTGCCACGGCGGCACGGGCGGCCCGAACTCGAAGCTCGGCGAGACCATGCCGATGTCGGCGGAGGCCTCGAGGTGCAGACCGCTGACCACGTTGGCCCGCAGGCCGAGAGTGAGCCACTGGCTGCTGCGCGGCAGGGGCGAGGGGGTCGCGTCGCTCCGTCCGAACGCGATGCTCTCCTCTTGGGTCGACACGTCCCATGCCCACTCGATGATCGGATCGATGCCGAACTGGCGCTCCTTGCCGAGGCGGATCGGGAAGTCGACCGCGTACTTCATCCGCAGGCGATTGTGATTCGATCCGAGCGAGAAGCGAGTGACCTCGCGACTGATGTCATCGGAGATCCGCCCAAACGGCGCGATGTTCAGCGAGCTGTCGTAGATCCAGCCCAGGTTGGCGGTGAGCCGAAACGGGAACTGCTTGGCGGTGAGGTAGCGGATGTCGAGCGAGACCAAGCCGTCGAACCACACGTTCGCGCCCGAGGTCAAAAGTCGCTCGCTGCCCGACAGCAGACCCACGCCCACCTGACCGCCGACGCCGACGCCCGATTTCTTGAATCGGTACGCGCCCTTTACGCCGAAGTCCACGTCGCCCAGCGCGAAGATGGCCTCGGCGTCCTGGCGCCCCGATTGCTCGCGTGCGTTGCGGTTGGCCTGGCTGTTGACCGACAAGAACAGCTCGCCCCACTCGAACGGCGAAAATGCCATCGCCACGCCACCCCGAACACGGGCATGCTGGTCGGGACCGTTGGCGCCGTTGTAGATGAAGGCCTCGCGGCGGAAGAAGTCGGTGTGGAGCTTGAAGCGAAATGTGTACTTGCCCCCGACGTCGGGCAGCGTGGTGCTGAACAAACCCGCGGCACCGCGGTTGGTGTTCATCATCGGCTCGCGACGTCCTCGAACGATGCCCGGGTCGTCGCTCAGATCGGCCGCGGCTTCGTCGTTGGCATCGTCGTCGCCTCCACGCCTACGCCGTCGACCCCGTCGGCCTTCGGCCTCTCCATCGGCACCGCCCGAGAGTCCTGCGTCGTCGATCTCGGCACCGATGTCACCGCCCGCCGACACCGATGCTCCGGTCTCGGCCGGATCGACGGTGCCTGCCTCGGTCGGTGCGGCGTCTGCTGGCGCGGCGTCGGTCGTCGCGGCTTCGGCCGGTGCGGCTTCGGCCGGCGCGGCCTCGACCGGCGTCTCTTCATCGCCGACTTCACCCTCGGGCAACGCGGGCTGAGCGGCCCAGGCGGAAGAGCAGAACAACAGACCCAGGCTCGAGACGACCAGCGGTGGGATGGGACCCATATATCGAAGCGTCCAACGAAGCGGCGCCAACTGTCAAACCTCACATCCTCTGTTTGGTCCCGTTTGGCTTTGATTTACGGACGGTCCTGCCCATCCGGTCAGCCCACGTTCGAGCGCAGGTCCAGTTGACGATCAACTCGCCAGGACCTTTCGTCGACAGGGCTGGATGCCGCAAGATCGCCCGGCTCGTGCCGCCTCGTCAATGCTGGTTGCCGCTGACCTCGATCCTACTGGCCTGGATCGAAGCCGCTACGCGTCGCGTGGGCCCGTCGCCGTCCTCGGCGCGCCGCTGGGGGACATCGTCGCTGCTGGTGGCCTTACTGGGGCTGTGCTTCGGAGGCGGCGCGGCCCGGGCCGGGGTTCGTGACTTCGCGGAAGCAGCGGCGGTCCAAGCGTCTGCCGCCGGAGGTGATCCCCCTGCGCCGGCCGATGCCACGGCCTCGACCGATCTCATCGCCGAGGCGCGGGTCGCCGAGGCCCGAGTGTGGCTGACGATCCGCCGCGGTGGCGAGACCCGGGCCGACGGCGAGCGGGTCGACGGCAACGGGGGCTGGGTCGACGGCGTGGTGGAGTACACGCTGACCGAGCCGGCGCAGCCCGGCCAGACGCTGGTGCTGCTCAACTTCGCCGAGGCGATCGACCACGACCCGGTGGAGCTGGACGAGGTGAGGATCGCGACCCATGTCGACGGTGTGTTCGACCGGGGTCAGCTGGTGCTCACCGGGCAGTGGGGCGTGGAGGCGAGCGAGCGACTCGGCGCGCGGCGTGACGTGGTGGTGACGCTGCGCCCGGGCACGCGGGTGGTGACGCTGCGCTACACGGTCGACGTGCCGCATCGGTACTGGCCCTTCGGCTGCGTGCGTCGCCGCTGCAGTCTGGCCGGTGCCGTTGCGCCGCTGCCCAGCGTGCCCGCACGCGGCGGGCGATGGCTGCCGCCCGGGGGCCGGGTCATCGATCCGGTGGTGTGGCACGTGGCCTCGGCCGCGCTGGCCACACCCGGTGTGCTGCGCCCGGGCGCGGGACTGGCCGAGGTCGAGCGGGCTCGCGATCGCCGAGACCAAGGCCCGCTGCGACGGCGGCGGGACGAGGTCATCGTGGTGGGCGACGACGAGCGCCCCCGGCACTACCCATCGGTGTTCTGGGGGCCGCGCTGGCATCGGACGCGCACGATCCATCGCGGGGTGGAGATCGAGATCATGCACCCCAACGTGCGCCCGTTGGGCCGTGCCCCGCGGGAGACTCTCGTGCAGCTGCGCCGCGACGCGCCGGGGCAGGTCCAGCAGATCGCCACCGAGGCGGTCGACCTGCTCGATGCACTGGGGCAGCCGCTGCCTGCCGATGCCTCGATCGCGGTGGTCCAGGGCCCGCTGCGGCACACCGTGGCGCAGTCCCATCCCGGCCTGGTGGTGCTCAGCGATCAGGCGCTCCAGCTGCTTCCGGTGGCCCGCTTCCAAAAGTTCCACCAGACCGCGATCGCCCGTGCCGTGTTCGACATGCTGCTCGAGCGGCGCTACCGGGGGACGCACGACCCCTCGGTCGACCTGTGGCTGCCGGGGATGCTGGGGTTTTCGATCACCGGTCTGTGGCAGCAGGCACGCGACCACGCCGACGAGTTCGCCGCGGACATCCTGCGCAACTTCACCTTCGTCCCCGCCGTCGACCGGTTCTTGTACACGCAGCAGGCCAGCTTCTCGCAATCGTACTTCCGCGGCGTCGAGGATCAGATGTCGCTGCGGGACCATCCGCTATGGTTTTCGCATCAGCTGCCGACCGGGCGACGCCTGCACGAGAAGATGCTCGACAGTGCGGGCGAGGAGGCGGTGGAGAGCTTCTACGAGACGATGCACCGACGGCCGCGGACCGACCCGGTGGATGCGGCCACCACCGCCTACGGCTACACGATGGACTGGTTCTTCGAGCAGTGGCTCGGCCCGTACCCGTCGGTCGACTACCTGGTCAAGCGGGTCGAGAGCGAGGCGGTCGGCGACCGCTGGCGACACGAGATCACCATCGAGCGGGCAGGGGAGCACCCCGTCATCGAGCCCGTGCAAGTGCTGGTCACCGAGCGTGGCGGCAAGACCCATCACCTGGTGTGGAACGGCGAGCTGTCGCCCAAGAACGAGAGCCTCGACACCGAGCCGGCGAAGGGGGAGCACACCTGGGAGCTTCACACCGCACGGCGGGTCCGCACCGTGCGGCTCGATCCACGCACGCGCCTGTACCAGCACGCCCAGCCCCCGCGGGACAACGTCGACCCTCGCTTCAACGACCGCAGCCCGGCGAGCTTCCGGTTCCTGTACACCGGCGCGGGCTACAGCATCGCCGCCTCGGAGTTCCTCAACGCCACCACTCCGGCCGCGCGCTTCAACGCCATCGCCGGGTTCGCCTCGTTCGAGGCCA
>JAHZJA010001240.1 GCA_022601155.1 Deltaproteobacteria bacterium
GTGGCCGACCTCGTCTCGCAGACGATGCTCGGATGCTCGCGGGCACGGGAACAGATGCGCGACTCGGGTGCCTTTCGCTCGTTCTTGATTTCGTGCGCCATGAACAAGCTGCGCATGTACTACCGCACCAAGGTCAAGCGACGCCGCGAGCTCGACGACTTCGAGGACATCTGTGTCGCGCCCTCGGACGACGGGCACACGCCCATGAGCGTGGTCGCGCTGCGCCGAGACAGCCAGCTGCTGGTTCGCGCGCTGAAAAAGATGCCCCTCGATCAACAGATCGTGTTCGAGCTGAAGTACTTCGAGGACCTCAACGGCGTCGAGATCGCGAACCTGCTCGGCGTCCCCACACAGACCGTATACACGCGTCTGCGACGCGGTACGCAGAAGATACGCGCCATGGTGGCGGAGCTTGCCGAGTCTCCGGAGCTCGCACAGTCGACGATGACCGGTCTACAGACCTGGGCCGAGCAGATTCGGGACGAGTTCGCCAGCTGAGAGCCCGTCGCACTCCAACCACCAATGTCGGCGAGGCCGGCGTGCTCGGAGGTCGAGTCTGTCACCAACCCTCGCCGACGAGCCCAATGTCCTGACACCGCCCATGCCATAGGTACCGCCCCACGGTCGCTCGGCGTAGTGTGACGCGATCAAGCCGAGGGCGCGCCACCACGTTCGGCCCTCTCGCCAAGAGGGTTCTGGATTGCCCGCGAACGACGGTTCGCGACGACGCACGATCTTGCCGAGCCCCCCGGCTGCGAAGATGCCAAGCGACCCTGTTCGTTACGCCACGAGGGCTCGGTGGAGACGCTCGTCGTGTACGCGGCCTACGACCCGAGCCTCGATCGCAAGTTCGCCCTCGAGATCAGTCCACGCCGAGCGAGCCGACGACGCGAGCCATCGATGGCAGTGGCGAGAGGCTCGGGCACTCGCCCCCACTACCAACGGCTCCGAGAAGTGGTTCGGTGGATGGACGCCCACAGACTTCGACCCGTGCCACAGTGAGGCACGACGACCAACGAACCGAGCCCACCAACACCGCGGCGGCCAGGGCCTCTCGACCGGGGCACGAGGCTCGGGTAGCGTCGCGGGCATGAAGCCCTCGGCGCTCCTGTTGTCGACGTTCGCGCTGCTCACCGCCTGCCCCGGGCCTTCCACACCCGCCACGGCTCCGCCCACCGCGACGACCGCCACGGCCCCAGCATCGACGGCCGATCCCGCCTTCGACGAGTTCACGGCACGGCTTCTCGCGGAGCACTTCGCCCGCCACCCCGCCGCGGCGGTGGAGCTGGGCAAGCACGCGTTCGACGGAAAGATCCGCACCGTCACCCAGTCCGCGTTGGAGGCAGACCTGGCCCAGATCGAGCAGACGATCGAGCAGCTCGAAGCCCAGGATCGCGCGGTGCTCGACGAGCGTCAGCGCATCGAGCTGGGTACGCTGCTGGTCGCCTTCCGCGGCGAGCGATTCGAGGTCGCCGTTCGGCGCGAGCCTTGGCGCAACCCCATGCACTACATGGGAGACCTCAACCTGGTCGCCTATGTCGGCCGCGACTACGCCCCGGTCGACGAGCGCGCGCAAGCGGTGATCTCGATCGCCCTGGCGGCTGGGGCCCACCTGGCCCAGGCCAACGACAACCTCGAGGCCGTCTTGCCGCGCACGTTCGTGGAGACCGCCCTGCTGCAGGTGCGAGGCACGGTGGACTTCTGTCGAACCGATGTCCCCGCGGCGCTGGGCGGAGTCTCGGCCTCGACCAAGCCGTCGCTCGATGCGGCCCTCGACCAGATGGTCACCGCACTGGAGACCTACGCGGCCGCGCTCGAGCAGCGCCTGCCCCAGGCCAACGACGCGTTCGCGCTGGGACCCGAGCGTTTCGTGGAGATGCTCGAGCAGACCCAAGGGATTCGTGTCGACCTGTCGCGCCTGCAGCAGCTGGCCGAAGAAGACCTCGCCCGCAACCTCGAAGCCCTCGCCACCGCGACCCAGGCCATCGACCCCAACCAAGACCAGGCCAAGACGGTCGCCGCGGTGCTGGCCGACAAGCCTGCGCCCGACGACGTCCTCAACCTCGCCACGCGCCAAGTCGAGGCGATGCGGCAGGTCTTGGTCGACCACGATCTGGTGAGCATCCCCAGCGATGACCCGATCACGGTGCGACCTACCCCGCCGTTCATGCGCTGGAACTCGGCGTTCCTCGACCCGGCGGGTCCGTTCGCCGGCCCTGGCCAGCCCAGCTTCTATTACATCACGCCGCCCGATCCCTCGTGGCCCCTCGAGGAGCAGCAAGCCTATGTCTCGGGTGCGCAGAGCCTGCTGTTCACCACGGTGCACGAGGTCTGGCCCGGACACTTCCTGCACTCGCTGCACATGCGACAGATCCCCTCCGAGGTGCTGCGGACGTTCTGGAACTACGTCACGGGCGAAGGCTGGGCGCACTACGGCGAGGAGCTCATCTGGGAGGTCGCCTTCCCCGACAACAACGAGGTCCGCGTCGGTCAGCTCGACAACGCCTTGCTCCGCAACGTTCGGTTCATCTCGGCTCTGGGACTGCACACGGGCGGCATGACCGTCGAGGCGTCGACGCAGCGGTTCCGGACCCAGGCCCTCCAAGATGCCGCCACCGCCAAGCAACAGGCAGTGCGGGGCACCTTCGACCCGATGTACCTGGCCTACACACTCGGCAAGATCGCGATCAAGAAGCTTCGTGACGACGTGCGTGCCAAGGTCGAGGCCGAGGGCGGCACGTTCTCACTGCGTGCATTCCACGACGACTTGTTGCGACATGGTGGCGCACCGCTGCCCGTGATCCGGGAGTCGATGCTCGGGCCCGATGCAGGGCCGCTGTTGTGAGTTGAATCGGACCCAACAGGTTTCCACCTGAACCGCGCCAACTGCGCATTCGGTCAATTTGCAACACCTGCAACCAATCCCAAGCCAGCGCAGTCAGGAATAGACCGCCCGGTCCTAAAATGTCCGAGGGGCGTTTGACATGCCCCTACACGGTCGTAAAGGAACCGAGCGACATCCCCCATGGTCGACTCCCCCCCCGGTCTCACCGAGACTCGTCGCCGGTCGTGGCCACGCGCGCTGGCGCTGGGCGTCGCGATGAGCGTCACCCAGGTCGCCTGCCACAAGGTCGATCAAACCCGACCTCCGCCCGTCGATCTTCCCGAGCACTACCTGGGCACGGGAGGACAGACCGAGGCCGCCGAGCGCTGGTGGACCGAGCTGGGCAGCCCGCCGTTGGACAGCCTAGTCGACGACGTTCTCGACGACAACCTCGAGCTGCACCAGGCGTGGGCTCGGCTGCAGCAGGCCCACGCCGCCCACGGCATTGCACGCTCGGCGTTGTTCCCTTCGCTGCGGGCCGAGGCCGGCGCCAACACCCAGCGGCAGAACTTCAACTTCGGGGACGACTTCGCCACCGACGTCCCCATGATCCCCGGGGTCCCGAGCTTCGACTTCCCCGAGAACGCCGTCATTACCGGCTACCCGCTGACCCTCGCCGCCAGCTACGAGGTCGACCTCTGGGGACGGGTTCGCAACGCCAACAAGGCCACCATCGAAGACCTCGCCCAGCAGCGCGAACAAGTCGAGGCCCAGGCGGTCACGTTGGTCGGGGAGGTCGCCAGCGCGTGGTTCCAGCTCCTAGAGACTCGCGAGCGCAAGGCCCTGCTGCTCACGCAGCTCGAGGTCAGCGCCAACTACCTCGAGCTGGTCGAGTTCCGCTACGAGCGGGGGTTGGTGCAGCCCAGCGCCATCTACCAGCAACGCAGCCAGATCGCCGCGCAGCGACGGGCCCTGCCCACCGTCGACCTGCAGGCGCGGCTGCAGGAAAACCGCCTCGCCTTGCTGCTGGGCCGAGCGCCCGGTGATGCGATCCACCCCGAGCACGCCAACCTGCCGCCCCTGAGCCCGCTGCCCCGTGTCGGCCCGCCCGCCGAGATGCTCCATCGTCGGCCCGATGTGCGCGCAGCGTTTCGCGGCGTGGTGGCGGCGGACTATCGCATCGGGGTCGCCATCGCCGAGCGCTTTCCCCAGCTCAGCCTCTCGGCCAGCACCGGGTTTCAGGGGCGCAACGACGGGCTGTTCAGCAACTGGATCTACACGCTGAGCGCCAACCTCGTAGCCCCCATCATCGAGGGCGGGCGCCGCAAGGCCGAGGTCGCCCGGACCCGCGCCGTCCTCGATGAGCGGGTCGCCGCCTACGGGCAGACAGTGCTGCGAGCGATCGTCGAGGTCGAGGATGCGCTGGCCGAGGTGCAGGCCCAGCAGGGCGTGCTCACCCAGCTCGAGGTCGAGCTCAAGTCGGCCGCCGACCTTCTCCA
>JAHZJA010001241.1 GCA_022601155.1 Deltaproteobacteria bacterium
ACATCGGCTCGCGGAAGCTTCCCGATCGCTCGATCAAGCTCCTGGTCGCGCTGATCTCGGCTGCGGTCCGCCGAGACCTGGCCACCGCCCGCAGCGTGCTCGCCCCCCACGCGAGCTTTGGCCGGCCCGATCCGCGCGAGCACGATGCATGGCCCATTGCGGGGGACGCCGATCTCGAAGCCCTGTTGATCAACCTCGAAGCCGTGGCGGCCCGGCTTCCAGCCGACGCCGCGCGCTCTTGTCCGCCGCTCACCCCGGCGCAGGTCGAACTCGTGGACCGAGGGCAGGCGCCCTACTGGTGCAGCTACCAGTCGAGCGATGGGCTCGACGTGCTGGCGTTCCGCCTGCGCACCATCGAGGGTGTCGGCTACGTGGACTACGTGGGAATGAACGAGACCAAGCCTGGGGCACCGATCTCGTTCGATGGAGAGCCACCGGCGCCTTCGCTCGCTCCGACGCCATCCGTTGGCGCCGACACCCCACCGCCGACCCGCACGACCGCTCGGCCGACCGGGGCACCCGTCGCGACGCCGCCCCCGGTGGAAGCTCCGTAGGCCGCCGCGAGGACTTGGCAGGTCAGGCCATGAGCGACTCGCTCGACGTGGCGCGATGTGCCTCGCGCAGAAGTTCGAGACCCGTCGCCGTCGTCCACGATGGCCAGGACGGCAACGGGCACCGCCACTGCGGCTCAGAGCCAGGGAAACTCCCACGCCGTCGCCCGCGTCGCTGTTCGGCACTCCCCAGCGCGGACGTGTACCGCCCAGGCGGCGCTGTGACGACGCGCAGGGCCGACCGAACAGACGCTCAGCTGCCCGCGCCGCCGCGGGTCTGCCACAGCCACCGAAACACGAGCACATGGCCGGCCAGTGCCGGAGCGACGCACATCGGCAAGATCCAGCCGTAGGGGAAGTGGAAGATGAGCAGGACGGCCGGGTCGTTGGTGAACACGCGGAATGGAAACGGGCTCGACAGCACCGCGATGGCACCGACGTTGAGCAGCAGGCCCATCCCCACCAGGTTCACGGCCCACACCAAGGGGCGGCTCGTCCCGCGCCTCCACAGCCACAGCCCGCCCATCAGCCCCAAGACGCCTGACAGGATGTCGAGGTTGCGGCTGACATACGTCATCTGCACGGGCAGGACCCCCTCGACGTACCACTGGTGAAGCACAAGCTCGAGCGGCAGCCGGTACGCAGCAAACCCCACCAGCGCAGCGATGGGCAGGCCCTTGATCAACAACGTCCCCGGGCGTGACAGAGCCAGACCCAGTGCGACCACGTTGCACCCCACCAGGAAGAACATCGCGCGTGGGGGAAGCCCGGGTGACTCCAGTACACCCGAGCCCGACACCACCCCCGTGAACGTCAGCCAGGCCGCCACCCCGAGACCCGCCCGCACCGCCCAGGCCCGCGAGTGCGCCGCCGATTCGCGGCGCCCCGCGATGGCAAACCCCCAGACGATCATCACCGCAACGGCGGCCACCACAGCTACGAAGGCAACCGTGGTGAAGGTAGAGGGCTGCACCATGGGAGGGATGGGAGGCATGCGATCGGTAAGCTATCAGAAAATGAAGCGCTTGCTATACAAAATGATAGTCGATAATGTGGCAAGACGTGGGAGAGCGCCGCTATCACCAATTCTGCGGCGTCGCCAAGGCACTGGACCTGGTCGGTGAGCGATGGACCCTGCTGCTGGTGCGCGATCTACTGCTCGGCGGACGGCGTTTCTCGGACCTCCAAGAGGCAATGCCCGGCCTCACCCCCAACCTGCTGTCGCAGCGCCTGCGGCAGATGACCGAGCGCGGACTCATCGAGAAGCAGCAGCTCGATCCACCGCGGGGAACGACCGTCTACGTGCTGACCGAGCTCGGGCACGAGCTCGAGCCCGTGGTGCTGGCCTTGGGCCGGTTCGGGTCCAACTTCATGACCGCTCCCGGGCCCGACGACCGCGTCGATCCGCGCTGGGCCATGGTCTCGCTCAAGCGACGCTACCAGGGCTGCCCCCGGCGATGGAGGGTGCAGCTGGAGGTCGGGCCCCTCGCCTTCAGCCTCAAGCTGGGCGACGAGCGACTTCATGTGGTCGATGGCCGCGCCCACGAGGCCGACCTGGTCGTGGGTGGTCAACGCCCCGGCTGGGGCATGCTGCTCAGCGGCCGAGGATCGGCGCAGGAGTTGCTGGCCTCGGGGCAGCTTCACCACCGCGGCCCGGCCCGCGCCATGACCGACTTCGTGCGGGCGTTCGCCCTCAAGCCGTAGTCGTTCATGCCCGGGCGCGCATCACCACCGACCTCGTGCGGGCGGTCGACCGCGAGCCGGCTTTGGTGATGCATGGCGACATGCCGCGATCGACCTCGCGCGGGGATCGACGTCACGTCGTGGGGTGTTGCCAGCGCGACCACACCGACGTGGTGCGGGCGCCCGGCTTCACGCCGTCGACGGTGACTGCAGCGCCCGCTTCGACAGCAACAGCACGGCGAACACGACGGCCAGTGCGATGGTGAAGCCGCCGCACAGCGTGGCGATGCTGGGGTGGTCCAGCGGCGACAGCCCGCCCACCGCATACGCCGAGACCATCAGCGCCCCCGAGAACGCCAGGCGGCCGACCAGGCTCTGCACGGACAGATAGGTTGCCCGCAGCCGCGACGGAATCCGCGGCATGATGACGGCAAGCTGGACGGGCCCCGCGACAGCACCCGGTATCGATCGCGCCAGCAGCAGCACGACGATCGCGGGATGCAGCCACAGACCCATGCCGGCGATCACGACGCCCTGCACCAGCATCGCCCCCAGCAGCACCCGTGCGGTGCTCAGCCGAGCGGCCAGGAACGCCGAGGCTCGGCTCGCGCCAGCGGCCACCGTCATCATGGTCGCCATCACCACCCCCGAGGCCGCCGGGGTCAGCCCTCCGCCCGCAGGCTCGTCGAGCACCAGCGCGAGGTAGGGCTGAGCCAGCTCGTAGGGCAGGTGGTTGAAGACGGTCATCCCCACCGCGAACACGAACACCCACGCCAGCGCGGGCTGTCGCAGCCGCTCGACCACGCTGCGAAGTTGCCCGATC
>JAHZJA010001242.1 GCA_022601155.1 Deltaproteobacteria bacterium
CGCTCATCATCCGCACGCCGGTTCCACCGTTGCCCGTCGATCGTCCGCCTCTGCGCTGGACGTGGATCTGGCGGCGACGATGCGCAGCGAGACGGGCTGGTGCCTGGCAACGAGCGCGGGCCGGGCTGGACGGTCGCTCATCGTCGCCGCTCCCCGAGTCATCACCCGCCGATGCACGGGACGACGAGCGGGGCTGGTTTCTCATCGACCACGCCATGGGCCGCGCGGGTGAGTCGACCCGTCACGACTGGTTCACGGTTCCGGACTACGCGGCGGCACGGACGGGCGGCGACCCGGCTCGGCCGTGGGAAGACACGCCGATGGTGGATTACCACGCGCCTCGATGGCCCCTGGGGAGTGATCAGGCCCTGGAGGTCGACGACGTGGCGCCCGACGAGGACCCGTACCCCCTCGATAGTCGGCTGACCGCCGTCCCGGCCTCACACCCCGACGCTGCGGTGGCGGCTCCATGGTCTGGGGGATTGCCCTGGACTGCCGTGTCGCCAACCGACGAGTCGGGCTGGCCGAGCGCGGTCGGCCCGGCGCATGCGATGGGGCAGCGTGTGATGGGGTTCGCCTGGCCGGGTGGTGGTGGTGGGCGGTGGCGGTCTTCGTTCACCGCAGGTGGTCAGGGCGCCAACCTGAAGAGACTGCGGTTGTCGGCTCCAGGGGTCTCGGTTGATGTGCCCAAGTACGTCGATCACCCGGAGGCGCCTCGTCATTTCGATCTGTAGACGTGTCGTTTCGAGACTCGACCCTCGTGCCCGGTCACGTGCTCGTCGACAACCGTGAGGGGCCACGACTCCAATCGGCCCAGAAGCGGGGCTGGCCAGCCGTGGTCTCCATCGCCGACGGGCCCAGCCCATGGAGTCGGTCACTGTCGGATCTGCATACTTCAACTGTGTCGATGGCCAACTGTCGAGCGCAGTTCAGCTGAAGGATGTACCGCGGTACGCGACTGGACCTTGCGCGGCGCTCGACGGACTATGCGCCTTCGATGTCCAGTCGGTGATGCACCACGGCGGACAATGAGTGAAAGGCGAGCGTCGCGGGCGGCCGGGCGTTGCGGTTCGTCGATGGGCGACCCGACCACGATTTGTAAGGGACTACCTTCCCCCGATCTCGGTCGACACATCGATGGCTGCGTCTGAGCTTTCCCACGCGGGTACGCATGCAGGTGTGCACGCCGTTGCCGATGACATCCGATTTGGAGATGTCATGTGACGTTCATCGCATCATCGCTTGTAGGTGGAGGTGCGGAGGCTTTGTCGTGGAACCCCCCGACGCTTACCAGGATTTCTTTGCAGACCCGTTTCGATGCGCAAGCGAGTATCATCGCCCACATGAAGGACTTGCGTTGGTTTTGGCTCTCGGGCTCGTTCATCACGCTCGCCGCGGGGTGCACCGATCCGATATCGCCCATCGACCCGACCGGAGCAGCCACGACCACCACCGACGATCCCTCCACGAGCGGCGTCGACAGCAACACCGACACCCAGCAAGGGACCACGACGGATCCCGCGTCGAGCTCGTCCTCCGATGGCGGATCGACGGCGGCGGTCGACGGCACGACCGCTGCGGAATCGAGCTCCACGGGCGATCCCAACACCACCGGGGTGGTGCCCGTCTGTGGCAACAACGTCATCGAGGGCAACGAAGCCTGCGACTTGCTGGAGATCAACGGCGAGACCTGCGAGTCGCTCGGTTTCGAGGGCGGCGAGCTGGGCTGCAACGTGACCTGCGACGACTACAACATCTTGGGCTGCTACGTGTGCGGCAACGGGACGGTCGACATCGTCGAGGACTGCGAAGTCGTGGTCCCCGAGGGCGTCACCTGCGAGTCGATGGGATTCGAGGGCGGGGAGCTGGTCTGCGGCAACGACTGCTTCTACGACACCAGCGATTGCTCGATCTGCGGTGACGGTATCCAACAGGGCGACGAGAGCTGCGACGGCTTCGACCTCGCGGGTGAGGATTGCGCCTCGCTGGGGTTGGTCGGTGGCATGCTGACGTGCGCCGCGAGCTGCAGCTTCGATCCGGGCGCGTGCGACATCCCTGGCGTGCCGTTCGGCTCCGACATCGGCTACACGGGCTATGTGCTGGCGCCTCCGGTGCTGCCGTGCGAGGACATCAGCGCGACCGGTACCGCGAGCAATCTGACCGACGACGACGCGGTCCAGGTCCCGATCGGCTTCAACTTCCCGTTTTATGGCGTCAACTACATGGACGTCACGCTGCAATCGAACGGGGCCATCTCGTTTGGTGGCAACACCGAGATGGGGCTGAACAACAGCTGCCTGCCCACCAACTCCAGCCCCTCGTCGAACATCCTCTACCTGTTCTGGGACGATCTCAACCCGACGGTCGGGGCGGGCGAGGTCCGCTACGAGGCCCTGGGCGTCGCGGGGAGTCAGCGCTTCGTGGTCCAGTTCGACGTCGCCAACTTCAGCGGAGACGCGGCCGATCTGATGCGTTTTCAGGTGGTGCTCAACGAGGGATCGGGGATCATCGAGGTCTGCTATCCCGACACGATCAACGCCGCCAACGCGGCCAACAGCGGGGCGGAGGCGACGTCGGGAATCCAGGCCGACAGCGCCAACGCGCTGCAGTTCAGCTGCAACACCCCCGATCTCGTCGACGGCACGCAGCTGCTGTACATCCCGATCTGACGGGCGGGTGGGCGAGCGGGGACCCTTGCGGTTCGCTCGCCCAAAAGACCGGTACGGTGGCGACGATGGCTCGCCACCGCACCGTTGCCCTACTCCTTCAGGAAGTCCTCGTGGGCGAAGTCGGTGTGCAGCGGCACGCTGTCGGAGCCGGACGGGGTGAGGTTTTGGGTGCCGTCGGGCCAGCTCGAGGCCAGGGCTTGGAGTGAGTTGCAGCCCCAGTCCTCCCACGACGTTCCATTGCGGGCGTAGTCCCAGCGGAACCAGGTCTCGCCGTTGCTGCCGTCGCCGTCCTTCCAGATGCCCTGGATGAGCGCCTGGTTGGCGCCGATGTA
>JAHZJA010001243.1 GCA_022601155.1 Deltaproteobacteria bacterium
CGGCGCGGGTGATCGCGGGCCTGGCGAGCGCCAACATCTCCACCGCCCATGCCTATGTCGCCGATCGAGTGGAACCCCGGCGTCGGGCCAAGTACATGGGGCTGATGGGCTCGGCGATCGGGCTCGGCTTCGTGTTCGGACCGGCGCTGGGCGGGCTGTTGTCGACCCCTGAGCATCCGCAGCTGCCGTTCCTGGTCTCGGCCGGGCTGGCCGCGTGCAACCTGCTGATGGCGCTGGTGTGGCTGCCCGAGAGTCGCCGGGCCGATCGCGAGGCGCCTGCGCCTGCCAACAGCCAGACCCCCGGCGCCTCGTCGGCCGCGTCGTCGTCGGGCCGAGGTCGACCCGCGTGGCGTGTCATCGTCGACGCGCTGTGGCAGACGCCGCTGGGGTGGCTGGTGATGGTCAACCTGTGCTTCTACCTGGCGTTCTCGGCGATGGAGTCGACCTATGCCCTGCTGTTGGAGGCGGTGCTCGACTGGGGCCCGCAGCGCACGGGCGGAATCTTCGCGTTCCTCGGCGTGGTGATCGTGGTGACCCAGGGAGTCTTGGTGGGTCGCATGGTCGGGCGCTTCGGCGAGCGCCGTACTCTGCTGACGGGGATGTCGATCCTGGTGGTCGGCCTCGTCGCCGTCGGTGTGATGCGATCGCCGTGGCTGGCGTTCGCTGGCAGTGCGTGCATCGCTGGCGGCAACGGACTGATGACTCCCAGCATCAACGCGATGGTCAGCCGCTACTCCGACGCGGCGTCGCAAGGCTTTCACATGGGGCTGTCGTCCTCGGCTGCCGCCTTGGGGCGAATCTTCGGCCCGGTGGGAGCGGGAGTCGTGTTCGAACGGATCGGACCCGGCGTCCCGATGCTGGGCGCAGCGGGAATCGTGGGGCTGGCGGGCCTGCTCGTGGTGCTACGGCTGCGGACCCCACCCCCTTCGTCCTGAGCGAGCCGAGCCCACGCGCGTGATGGTACGAGCCCGGGCGACGGTGCGAGGCGTCGTCAGGGCGCTCGGTTGGCGGCGAACTTGACGATCTCGGCGGGGATGGTGGCGGGGTCGTCGATCGGCCGAGAGCAGGCCTCGTCGCTGCACACGTACACGACCGGTCGGCCCGCGTCCGGATAGCGCCCGGCCACCTCGGAGTGCAACACCTTGCGTGGCTCGTAGGTCCGCCCAGCCGCGGCACGAAGGGCCTGGGTCCGCGGGTCTCGAGGATCACCGAGCACGGAGATTTCGACCGCACCGGTCGTCATCCACTCGTAGGCGAGGGCGGTCTCACCGAGGAGCTTGCCCTCGGGGTCGAGCGCCTCGGGGGCGCTGATGGCCCCGAGTCCACGCTCGGCCCGCTCGCGCAGGGTTTGGTCCTTGTTGTAGACGCCCAGCTCGAACACGAAGCGGGCGGCGGCAGCGTTGGACTCGGGGGGCTTGCGGCGACCGATGAGCTCGGCGTTGGTGGCATCGTCGGTGGCGAACCATCCCCCGTGCTCGGGGTCTTCGAGGGCGAGCAGACCGGTGGATAGCCGCTGCGCCGCATCGAGCCACATGGGCTCTGCGGTCACGCGGTACAGGTCGAGCAAGGCCAATCCCATCGGCCCCTGGGGCTGGAGGTAGTGACGGGTGCCGCCCGGCAGCGGGCGCATGCGGTCATCGGTGAGCGCCTGCTCGGCGTCGTGCTGCGCGAACAGGCCGTCTTCACCCTGGCGTGCCAGCATGACCGTGGCCGCGCGTACGGCAATCGTCAGGTGGGCTTGGTCTTCGGTCGCCTCGAACAGATCGACATAGGCTGCAATCGCGAGCGCGTTCTTGTCGGTGTAGATGGCGTGGTCGATGGGGGGCACGCCGTAGCGGCGGCGCCCGGCGTCGTCGAGCTCGGCGAAGTATCGCGCGGCGTCCATGTCCTGCGGGAGGTCGGGCGCGTCGTCTTCCTGGCTCGTATAGAACCCGCCCTTGGGCGACAGCAGGAATGCCCGCACGTAGCGGTCGACCTCGTGGGCGTGGGCGAGCCACTGCGCGTCGCCGGTCAGCCGATGGGCGCGCGCAAAGCCCGACAAGGCGGCGGCCTGCCCCGCGATGCGTTTTTCGGGGATGAGCCGGTTCCACTGGTTGCCGATGGCGGCCACGAACACGCCACCCCACACGGGGTCGATGAGGCCGGCGTAGCGGTGGAGGGTCTGGAGGGCGCGGCGCTGCCACAGCGGGTTGCCGCGGGCGTGGGCGCGCAGCAGGGCATGGGCCAGGTGAGGGCCGAGCGGGGTCTTTTGCTTGCCGCCCCAGCCGTCCGCACGCTCGTCGTAGGCGCGATCGATACGGGCGACGACCCGCTTGCGCCGAATGCCGAGGGCGGCGGGCTCGGGGTTGGGCGGCACGGTCGCAGGGGCGGAGCCATCGACAGCGAGGGTGCCGCTGCGGTGGGCCTCGATCAGCTGATCGAGGATGGGGATGAAGTTCTTCGGGATCTTGTTGCCGCGGATGGCGAGGACCTGCTCGCCCTCGGGGTTCATGATGATGGTGGCCGGCCACGCCCAGGCGGAGTAGCGCTCGCCGATGTCGGGGCGTGCCTCACCGTCGACCTGCACCGCGACGAAGTGCTTGCCGATCCGCTCGATGACCGCCGGGTGGGTGTAGGTCAGCTCGTCCATCCAGCGGCAGGCGGTGCATCCCTCCATGCCGATGTCGATGAGCACCATCTTGCCGTCGCGGCGGGCCTGCTCGAACGGAGCGGGCGTCCAGTCGTGCCAGGTGATCGTTGCGGTGGCGGCCGCCTCGCTGACGGGGGGACTGGTGGTCGTGGCTTCGTCGCTCTGACCCGCGCAGGCGCCAAAGGTGAGCGTGGCGAGGAGGGCAACACTGGCGGGACGTGGCATGCGTACGAAACTCCGAGGGAACCGACCGAACAACGGGCCCCGCCCGTCACGGGTTACGGCTCACGGGATTCGTTGGAACCCTCACGGCTCGGTGGCGGGGCGACCGTACGGTGTGCGGCCAGATGGTTGACAGGGACCCTGCTTCGGCCGCACGCATGATGGCATGCACGAGGTCTGGTCGCGGGTTCGCGAGGGGCGACACGTCGCGGTGGTCGGAACGCCGCCGTCGTCACCTGAAACGCTGGAGGGCGAGCCACGCTGGGTGGTGGTGCGTCTGTCGGCCGGCAAGGCGGGGCCCACGTCGGGTCCACTGGATGCGGCGCGCCGACGGATCGCCGCGCTGCTGGGCACGCACGAGGCGCGCGGGGTGCAGCCGCTGGGACGCCTCAGCAGCCGCTCGCGACTGCTGGGTGAGGTCTCGGCGCCGAGCCCCGAGGTGGCGCTGGTGAGCGCGGCCAACCACCTGGCGGAACGGTTCGCACGCCGGAGTGCATTGATCATCGAGGGGTTGGAAGGGGCCGATGAGGCCACCGTGCAGGCACTGGCCGAGATCATCGGCAACAGCGGGTGGCTGCGCCTGCCGCTGATCCTGAGTGCCGAAGCCGACGTGAAGGAGGGGCCGCTGGCGGAGCTGCTGCACGCGGTGCCCGGCGAGGTCGTTCGCTGCGAGCCGATCTCACCTCCCGCCACGCCCTTCGATTGGTCGACGCTCGGGCCCTCGCAGCGGTTGGTGATGCGAGCGGCCGCGACGATGGACAGGCAGTTCGAGGTTGGGCGGGTGGCGCACCTGCTCGAGACCGACCCGCGAGACGTGCTCCTTCGGCTGCAAGAAGCCGCCGACGAGGGAGCGCCGCTGGTAGACCGAGGCTCGGGTCGGTTCTCGATCTCGCAGTGGGCCCACCGGGAGCTGGCGCGAACGGTCTTGCCGTCGCTGGCCGAGCACTGGCACCGACGGCTGGGGGTTTGGTTGGCGCGTGGAACGACCGCGGAGATGGAGTCCGTCACCGACTCGCCCGCAGACCAAGGCCGAGCCGAGCTCGATGCCGACCCTGCGGAGGTCCCCGACTACGACGAGGTGCTCGAGCCTGCAGGGGAAGACCGATTGCGCGGGGCGGCGGACGACGATGGGGCGGCCTCGGCCTCCGCGTCGGCCGGCACCGAGGGCCCGGGGACGAGCACCACCGACGCCGTCGCGGCCGAGAGCCGCGAGCGCGCCGACGGAGCGGATGCGGACCGATCGGATGCAACGATGGTGGTCCCGCCATCGGGCTCCGATCAGACCTTCCGCCTCGACCCCGAGCAAGCCGCGCGATTGATCGGAAGCCGGGGTCGAGCCGCGGGCGATCCACACACGCAGGCCGTCGAGCAGTATCTGGTGGCGCTGCGCACGGTGGCCTCGCGTGGGGACAGCCGTCGCGCGCTGGTCATCGCGGAGCAAGCCATGGCGTTGCTCGACCGCGAGTCGCCGTCGCCCGAGCGGGATCGTCTTCGGGCAGAGGTGTTCACCATGGCGGCGCGCGTGCAGTGGCGTGGGGCCGGCCGGGGAGCGGGGCTCACCCTCCAGGGCGCGCTGGAGAGCCTGGAGTTGGCCGAGGCGTTGGTCAGTTCGGACACCACCGTCGACCAGCGGGCAGAGATCGCCCAGCTCATCGCGGGTGTCTGCTACGACCTGGGCGACATCTCCTCGCTGCAGCGCGCCATCGATGCGCTGACCGATGCGGCGCGAGTGTTGATGGACGCGGGGCACTCGGTGCGGGCGGCGAGACTGCTCAATGACCAGGCGGCCGTATACCTGCGGGCGGGGGATCCCGTGCGCGCCAACCACCTGCTGCAGCAGTCGCGGGACATCTTCGACCAGCTCCACCGCGAGCGGCCGGATGATCCCACGGTGATCATCGAGCGGGCGGAGACCGAGCATCTGCTGGCTCGACTGCCGCTGCACGCCCAGCTCCGCGAAGGACGAGAGGACGACGCGTACTCGATGGCGATGGGTCATGCCCGGGCGGCGGCGGAGGGCTATCGGCGCCTGGGCGGACGCGTGGAGCTGGGGCGGGTGACCGAGACGATGGGCCGACTGGAGACGGCGCGGGGGCGCTACGCACAGGCGGCCGAGCATCTGGACACGGCCATCCGCACCGCCCAAGAGCTCGGAGACATGACCGGGCGGGCGCGCAGCACCGCCTCGCTCGCCGAGCTGCTGATCGCCTCGGGGAAGGCGTCCGATGCCCTGGCGCCGCTGCGCGAGTCGATCGCCTTCAACGTCGACAAGGGCTCGCCGTTGGGCCTGGCGATGAACCGACGGACGCTCGAGCGCCTGCAAGACAGCCTGACCCCCGCGTCGCGGCCGTCGCCGCGCTTGCTGGAGGCGGTGGCGAAGATCGCAGCGCGGCTCGACGAGGCGGAGGGCGTGCTGGGCCGGGTGAGCGTCCCGGGGGATGCCGACTGAGGTGGTGGCGAAGATCGCCGCGCGGCTCGACGAGGCCGAGGGCATGCTGGGCCGGGTGCGCGTCCCGGGGGATGCCGACTGAGGTGGGGCTACGGTCGCGCCGTCGGCCCGCTGGGATCCGCCTCGCGGCGGATGACCGGGTCGATGTCGGCGGTGGCGACAGGCTCGAACGAGGCCTTTCGACGAATCCACCACACCAGCGCGGTCGCGACGGTGGCCAGGCCCAGGCACAGCCCCCACCACAGACCGGGCAGGCCCATGCCACCCAAGAACGCAGCCGCGGCGGCCAGGGGTAGCGCCAGCACGTAGTAGCCGACGAGGTTGAACAGCGCCGCAGGACGGGTGGCGCCCAGGCCTCGCAAGATTCCACCCCCCACGGCCTGAATGCCATCGAACAGCTGGAACGCCGCGGCAATGGGAAGGATGCTGGCCGCGACGGTGATGACCTCGAGGTCGGCCTTGTATAGCCGCGGCAGCTGCTCGCGCAGCACGACGAACCCGACCGCGCTGACCACCATGACGGCGGCGCCCAGGCCCAGGGCGATGGTCGCCGAGTGCCGGGCCTGCGCGGGTCGGCCCGCACCCACGAGGTTGCCGACCCGCGTGGCAGCCCCCTGCGACAGACCCAGTGGGATCATGAACGTCAGCGACGCGAGATTGAGCGCGATGACATGGGCAGCCAGCGACGCCTCGCCGAGAACCCCGGCGAGCAGCGTGGTGATCTGAAAGGCCCACGTCTCGAGCCCATACTGCAGCCCGATGGGGATGCCGTGGCGGATGATCTCGGCCAGGCCCCGTGGATCGAGGGCGGCGAGCGAGGGCGGCTCCCATGCGCCGCGGTACAGCCGACCGAGCCAGATCCACGCCGCGAGGGCTACGCACAATACGCACCGGGTCAGGCCCGTGGCCAAGCCTGCGCCCTCGAGCCCCATCGCGGGCAGACCCAGGTGCCCGAAGATCAGGGCCCAGTTGGCCACGACGTTGAAGAGGTTGGCCACGATCACCGCCCCGAGCGCGGGCATGACGATCTCCCGGCCCTGCAGGTACTGCCGCAGCACGAAGAACCCCAGCATGGGCCACGCGCTGAACAGCTGGATCTCGACGTACCGTCCCGCGGCCTCCGCCAGCGCGGGGTCCTGTCCCATCAGCGAGAGGCCGGGCGTGGTCAACCACCAACTGGCGGCGAGCAACGGGGTGGCGAGGGTGGCGACGACCAGTCCCCGCCACAGGGCCCGCGCGATCCGATGGGGCTGACCGGCACCGTGGGCCTGGCTGATCACCGGGTCCATCCCAAACACCAGCCCGAGCCCGAACACGAACGTGCCCCAGATCCACAACGATCCCAGAGCGGCGGCATCGAGCGCGGCCGTGCCCAGGTGGCCGACCATCATCGTGTCGACGACGCCGAGCAGCATCACGCCCAGCTGGGCGAGCGCGACCGGGAGACCGAGGCGCAGCAGGGTACGGAGCTCGGTGCGTGACTCCGCCGAGAGCATGGGGGCGGGACACTAGAGCACCCGTCCGTTCGAAGCCACGCCCCAAACGCACGCGGAAAGGATGACGTGTCGGGGTTGCTCGTTGTCGGTGCTCGCCCGTGCCGCGGGCGGCACAGCGCTACAGCGCGTCGAGCCGCCGCGTCAGGTAGCGGCGCTCGGCGTCGTTGCTCGTCAGCGCGATGGCCTGGCGGTAGGCAATCGCGGCGGCGTCTGCCTCGCCCGCGCGTCGCAGCAGATCGGCACGCGCCGCGGGCAGCAGGTGATAGCCCGCGAGGGTTCCCTCGGCCTCCAGTCGGTCGAGCCGGGCGAGGCCGACGGCCGGGCCCTCCGCCATGGCGATCGCCACGGCACGGTTGAGCTCGACGATGGGGGAGGGGCGATGCTTGGCGAGCGCGCCGTACAGCGCGGCGATCTGCGGCCAGTCGGTCTGCCCGGCGGAAGCGGCTCGGCCGTGCAAGGCCGCGATTGCGGCCTGGATCTGGTAGGGCCCCGGAGCGCGCAGCGCCATCGCGTGGTCCAGTCGCTGGGCTCCCTGCTCGATCTGGTCCCGGTCCCACCGCGCACGGTCTTGGAGCTCGAGCGGGACCAGCTCGTCGTCGGGGGTCACCCGAGCCTCGCGGCGTGCATCGTGCAGCAGCATCAACGCGAGCAGGCCGTGCACTTCGGCTTCGCGTGGCATCAACTCGGTGAGGATCCGACCGAGCCGTATGGCTTCGCCACACAGCTCGGCGCGAATGAGGGCCTCCCCGGCGGTGGCGGTGTAGCCCTCGTTGAACACGAGGTAGAGCACGGCGAGCACGGAGGCGAGGCGCTCGGGCCAGGCGCTGGCGGGCGGGACCTCGTAGGGGATCGCGGCCTGCTTGATCTTGCGTTTGGCTCGCACCAGACGCTGGGCCATCGTCGTCTCGCTGGTGAGGAACGCACGGGCGATCTCGGCGGTAGACAGGCCGCCCAGCGTGCTCAGGGTGAGGGCGACCTGCGTGTGCTGGGCGAGGGCGGGATGGCAGCAGGTGAACACCAGGCGCATGCGCTCGTCGGGCAGCTCCTGGTCGAGCAGCTCGTCGAGTGCATGCTCGGCGCGGGCGAGCAAGCGCAGCTCCTGCTCGCGATTTTCGTGGGTACGGCGGCGTCGGATGCGATCGAGGGCCCGGTTGCGCGCGACGGTGGTCAGCCATGCGCCGGGGCGCGTGGGGACCCCCTCCTTGGGCCACCGTCGCAGTGCGATGGTGAACGCATCTTGCAGCACGTCCTGGGCCAGCTCGAACTCACCCAGCACGCGGATCAGCCCGGACAGCACCCGGCCCGACTCCTGACGAAAGACGCGATCGATCGCGCCCCCGACCGAGGGCGAGTTCATCGTCCGCGCCCCCTGCGGGGCGATGGGCTGGCCACAGCCGTCGGCACGTCACCAGACCATGATGGGTCGGACTTCGATCGAGCCCTGCTTGGCGGTGGGGATCTTGGCGGCCCACGCCAGCGCATCGTCGAGGTCCTTGCAGTCGAGCAGGTAGTAGCCACCCAGCTGCTCCTTCGTCTCGGCGAACGGACCGTCGGTGGTGAGCACCTTGCCGTCACGCAGGCGCACGGTGGTGGCGGTGTGGACCGGGGTCAGTGCTTCCCCGCCCACGAAGACGCCTGCCTCCTTGGCCGCCTCGGTAAAGGCTCCGTAGTCGGCCAGCAGCTGCTTGGTGTCCTCGGGGGTCATGTTCTGGCGGTTTGCTTCGGTGTCGTAGATGAGGGCCAGGTATTGCATCGGTGGGTACTCCTCGAAGGCCGGGGCGAGCCGAGGGTAGACCGAAGTGGTCGGGCTCGCGTCTGCCTTCACGCGACGACGTTCGACCCCCGCTCGAATCGACATCGCGACGACTCAAATTTTTGCGGCAATGCCGCGTCGCGTCGGTCGACGACCGCAGCACCGTCCGTTGTCGGGTTTGCCCCGGGCCGTGTCGCGAGGACGGCGGGCAGTCGTGAGGACGGCCGGGGAGTCGCGGGGGACGGCGGGCAGTCGTGAGGACGGCGAACAGTCGCGAGGGCGACGGGCAGTCGTGAGGACGGCGAGCAGTCGCGAGGGCGGCGGGCAGTCTTGAGGACGGCGAGCAGTCTTGAGGACGGCGAGCAGTCACGAGGACGGCGGGCAGTCGTGAGGACGGCGGGCAGTCGCGAGGACGACGGGCAGTCGCGAGGACGGCGGGCAGTCGTGAGGACGGCGAGCAGTCGCGAGGACGGCGGGCAGTCGCGAGGGCGGCGGGCAGTCGCGAGGGACGGTGGGTCAGCGACTGCCGGCCGCTGCCCGTGGCTCGGTCGAGCCCACGGTCGCCATGTTGCCCTGGCCAACGGGTGCGGCCATCAGCTCCATCATCTGATCATCGCTGAGGCCCTCGACCACATCGGCAGTGCCCGTCTCGTCGGGCGGAAGGAGGCGCACGGGGTATCGCAGCACGTAGATCTTGTCGTCGAGCTTGCCCGAGGGGATGTCGAGCGCCCATGCGGCCTCGCCCAGACAGGTCTCGAGCTTGGCGTCGTCGATCTGGAAGTCGACGTCGCGGATGTGGGCGACCATGACCTCACCCTTGGCGACCTCCATCTGGAGGACGGCACGACCCTGCTGGGAGGGCGATCGCCGCAGCGCGTGGTTGTAGCAAACGCGTGCGCGAGGCAGGACCCGGGTGGTGAGGTAGTGCCGGAAGATCTTGCCGTCGAGGTAGCCCTTGCGCTCGTACCCACCACGCCCGGCCTGGGTGATGCCGAGCCGAGCCGTGCGCTCGTCTTCCACGGCGTACCAGGGGGGGCGCACGAATCCTTCTCGGGCCGCGTCGTCGGGGGCACGGCCGGCTGCAGCGGCCAACGCCTCGGGAAGCCGTTGTTGCTCGACGGCGCGGAGGCGGTTGGACACCCGGTCGCCCGCGAAGGTGCCTTGCACCTCGACCTTGCGCGCAGGGTCGCCCACGTAGTGCCCGGTGAGCAGGGCGAAATTGCCGGCCACGAGCCCGGTGGGCAGGGGCTGGTCGAGCACCATGTTCTCGGGCAGCGGGACCTGGAGATCACCGAGGACCCGCGGTGCCGCCAACAGCTCGGTGTTGGCCCGCGTCTCGAGCTGTCCGACCGTCTCGAGGCTGATGCGGGCCCCGAGGGCGGCCGCGATGCGAGCGATGGGATGGCTGGGATCGAGCCCCGATCGCACCAGCATGGGATCATCGACGACGAACAACACCTGGGGTCGGTGCCCGCGGCGCCCCACCGCGCGGTCGAAGGCCCGGCGCACGTGCTTGGGATCGAGGCTCACCGGGAGCATGCCGTCGGTGACGACCACGATCATGGGACGGCGTGCACCGTGGTTCTTGGCGCGCTCCACCGCGGTGACGAGCGTCTGGACGAGGTCGGTTCCGGGGCCGCGTTCGTTGGCACCGAGCGCTCGCCGCAGCGCATCTCGGGCGCCCGCGTCGTTGGCCTTGGGCGCGCGGCTACGGCCGTCGTCGTCGATCAGCGGGACCACGCGTCGGGCAAAGCCCAGCGCATCGAACGTGGTCGTGCTGGGCACGGCGTCCAGCAGCGAGCCGAACATGCGCAAGGTCTGACTCTGGAGCAGCGACGAGGTGCTCAGGGAGCGGTCGACCGCGAGCACGACATGGTCGGGGCGGGGTGGGGTGGTCTGGCCCAGGCGTAGGTACAGCCGGAACTCACCATCGTCGAAGCCCGGCGGACCCGGCGTGAGCTCGAAGCGCCCCTCGAGCACGGACTGCTTGGCCAGATGCGCGGGCCACTTGACGGTGATCCCACTACGGCCGCCCGTCACGATGTAGGGCTTGCCGCGGTTGCTGGTGTCGTCGACCCAAAACGGCTCGTTGTTGCGTCGGCCTTTGACCAACACCCGGCGGTCCTGTGCGAGGTTGAGCTGGTCGTGGCCGCGGGCCGGGAGATCGAGCTCCCAGTTGCTCCCGCGCATCCGGGGATAGACGGTGACGGTGAGCTCGACCTGGATGGTGCTGCTGGGCTCGAGGCCAAACGCGACGACCTCGGCCGCGGGCAGCCCTCCGCGCTCGACCGGTGGCAAGGTGCGGGCGAACACGGTGCCGGGATCGCGACGCCCTGGCTCGTTGCGGATGCTCGTGCCGCCGCCGTCGACCCACTGGCCATCGCGGGCGACGCGAATGCCCCGCAGCTGGGCGGTGCGCGGCAGGGCGATGCTGGCTACGGCGTCACGCGCCGAGAGGCTGGCGTTGTGCAGCGCCGTCCTCAGTCGCAAGGTGGCAGAGTAGCCATCGGAGGCGTCGACGATCGCCTCGAACGAGAGCTCCTCGATCGCCAGATAGCCCTCCTCGTCGGCGTGTTGCTCGGCGCGGAGCTGGTCGGCCTGGGCCAGTGCCGGAACCAGGAGGGTGGCCAGTGCAACAACACGAGTGAGGGCACGCACGGGTCTCAAGGTAGCCCAGATCGAAGAGCACCGCCTGTCACGGCGAAGGATCGACATCCGCATGCCCTAGCGCACGGGTCACCCGATGGGGTGTTCCCATCTCGGCCCACGAGCGCTCGGAGCGCCAAAGCAGTACCCGGTGTCGCGAGGCGGCGGTTTTGTTTCACCCCGCGACGGTCACGGGTTGGATCGCACCACGCGAATCTCGGCATCGTGCGCGACGACCAGGTCGAGCGCTCCGTCGTCGTCGAGATCGGCGACAGCGGCCGCGACGGGCAGCGGACCCACGGTCACCCCCATGGCCGGTGCCAAGCCGCCCATGCCGTCTCCGATGAGCACCGACAGGCTGTCGTCGCCCGCATTGACGGTGATCGCATCGAGATGTCCGTCGTGATCGATGTCGGCCAGCAGCACCCGCCGTGGATCGATCCCCACCGCGAACGGGATGGCGCCGCCAAATCCTCCGAGCCCGTTGCCGAACAACAGCGTGATCGCGTCGAGGCCGGGCGCGGTCACGACCACATCGAGGCGGCCGTCTTCGTTGACGTCGCCCGCGGCCACGTCGCTGGGACTGCCGGGCACGACCTGGTCGAACGGAGGGCCGAACAGGGTGTCGCCATTGCCCGCGAGGACGCTGACCAGGCCCGCGGCGGTGGTGGATCCATCGAGGTTGCCATCGCCGTTGAAGTCGCCCAGGGTCAGGGCCAACGGGTTGGCGGCGACGGGGAATGGCTCGTCGACCATGGCCAGCCCACCCGCGCCATCGGACAGCAGCAGGGTCAGCATGTTGGGCCCTCCGTCGAGGGTGACGACGTCCGCGTGGCCATCGAGGTCGAAGTCACCCGTCGCGATGGCGACCGGCTGGGCTCCCACGGGGAACGCCAGGGGCTCGGCGAAGGTGCCGTCACCCAGCGCGGGGAGCAGCTGAACGTTGCCCGTGGCGTCGGTCAGCAGGACGTCGGGGGTGCCCTCGCGATCGATGTCGGCAACGGCGAGTGCGGTGGGCGTGAGGCCCAGGACCATCGCGGGCTGCTCGCCGAGCCCGGCCGCACCATCGCCGAGCAGCACGAACAGATCGCCGGCGGCGTCGATCGTGACCACGTCGTCGGCATCGTCGTCGTCGAAGTTTGCGATGGCGACCTCGATCAGACCCGCGCCCACCTCGATGGCATCGCCGACCTCGAGGCACAGCTCGCCCGCCTCCACCATCCCATCGCCGCAGCCGCCGAGCGGGCCATCATCCGAGCTCGAAGATCCAGGATCGTCGGTCGCGGAGTTCTCGGTGTCGCTGGTGTCGCCGGTCGCCCCGGTCGTACCCGTGGCGGAGTCTTCGGTGTCGGTGCCGCCGTTGCCCGACTCGATGAGCCCATAGGCGAACGACAGTCGCGAGTCTTGGGCGGCGACCTGCTGGGTGACGGGGTCGACCCCGAGCGAGGTCAGCGGCTCCCATGCACCACCGCCATCGAAGGCCAGGGCCAGGGTGGTGGGATCGCGATCGTCCAGCTCCACGCCCGTGTAGCGGTAGGCGACGATGGCAGGCACGGCAAGATCGATGCTGGGTTGCACGCGGTAGGCGGTACCGAGGCTGGCGGGCGACTCCGTGGTGAGGCCGACGGTGATCACGACGACCTCGGACAGTGCACCGGGCGGGATGATGATGGACAGGACGCCGTCTTGGGAGGCGAGCAGACCACCCTCGGGGCCCAGCTGTACGCCGACCAGCGAGTCGTCTTGTGGTTCGTCGAGGGCCCCGCTACAGCCCGAGCCGAGCGCGCATACCAGCCCGGTTCCCGCCAACCACCATCCGATGCGTACCGCCATGTTCCAGTTCACGGTAGCAAGGCGGAGGGCCGCGCGGCCAATGTGAAGGCCGAGGCCAATTGCCCCGCGGCGCTCAGTCCGGCGATGCCTTGGTGCAGACCACCACTTGTGACTGCACCGCGGGCCCCAATGAAATGTCGCGGAAGTCCCCGGTGTGGCTCTCGAGCGAGAGCCCGGCGGCGTCCACGAGTGCCCGGACCTCCTCGGGGAAGATCTGACGATGGGCCAGATGCACGAGCTTGCGCGGCTTGGGCGGCGCGACGAACTTGCGGCCGGGAGGGGGCGCGTCGTCGTAGAAGATCCGCACGTGGCAAATTTGAGTCGCGGCGTCGTACAGATGATTGGTCGAGTACACGAGCCGCTCGCCAGTGGTGGGATGTACGAACGGCGTTACCGCGTGGCGCTTTTCGGGGTCCCAGGTGAGCCACCCGATGTCGGGCAGCTCCACGTCGAAGGCCAATGCCCCGCCGGGCTGCAGCACGCGGTCCACCTCGCGAAGGCAAGCCAGCAGGTCGCGCCACGTGTACAGGTGCATCAGCGCATTGAACGGGGCGATGACGACCGAGACGCTCGCGTCGGGCAGCGGTAGCTCCCGCATGTCGCCCTCGACCGGCCGGATGGACTCGGTCCACCCGTCGCGCTCGCAGCGTTGGCGGAGCGCATCGAGCATGACCGGCATCCGGTCCAGGGCGATGATCTCGTGGCCGTCCGCGGCCAATCGACAGGTGATGCGCCCAGTCCCGGCCCCGAGCTCGAGCACCGCGGTGTCCGTCGCTCGCTGCGCGACGAAGCTCCGGTACCACGTGACGTCGTCGTCTCGGTCGGCGTACTCGTGGTCGTACAGAGCGGTGTCGAGGTAGTGGTCTTCGGTGCCGCGCTCGAGCAGGCGCAGCCGCTCTTGCTCGCGTCGCGTTCGTCGTTGGCCCCGCGCCACCGCCGTGCTGCCCTCTTCAGCCGTCTTGCGCCGCCGGGCGCTCGCCGGTCTCGTGCTTCTTGTTGCGACGGCCACCGCGTCGGCGTCTCGAGCGTTTGCGGCCGCCTTCACCACCACCACCGTCGCCGCCGCCACCGCGGCTGGACTTGGGCGCCGTTGCTTGAGCGACGGCGAGGGCTTCCCAGCGAGGCAGCTCCGGGCCGTGTCCACCGGTTGCCCTGACCGAGATGCCCAAGAAGATCAGCGCATCGTGGAAGTACTCGCGCTGGGCCGTCGTGCCCCGGCGCCGGCGTCGAGACCGTTGGTCGGTCATGCGGCGATGGGCCATCAGGATCTGGCGCGCGAGCTCTCGATCGCGCCGGGCCACGCCAAACGACGTGGCGACCGGGGTCATCACCCGCTCGATTGCGCGATCGAGCGTCTGCCGGGAGCCCTCGGTCATCTCCACGTGCACCAGGGGGGCGAACAACACCGCTTGGAGCACGCCGTTGACGACATCGGCCCGGGTCTCCCGAACGTAGTCATCGAGTGCATCGAGGTGGTGCCACAACAATGCGGGCGGGTGTCCGTCGAGCTGGAGCGTGTCGTGGGGGCGAGCGGGCTCGGCGTCGGTCGACGCGTCGTCGGTCTCGGCCGAGTCGGGTCCGGGCTCGGTCGCAACGGCGCGCGTGGCGTCCTCGGACGTCGCTTGCGCGGCGGTCTCGGCGTCGCCTGCAGCGGCCGTCTCCGCCGGGGGTTCGTCGGGGCTGGGCTCGGGTGCGGCCGTCGGCGGTGTGAAGACCGATCCGTCGGCGCCGAGCACGATGCGCCCGCTCTTGAGGGCTGCGATGCCGTCGTCGTTGCCACCGAACTGGGTGGTGTAGCTCGGCATGATGCGATGGAGCATGCCGCTGTCGATCAGCAGCTCGAAGCACTTCCGCGAGGCACCACTGCGCAGCAGCTTGTAGATCTCTTCGAGCAGCCGGGCACGACTGCTGCGGACGATGTCGGGGGCGACGTCGAGCAGTGCCTGCCACGTCGCGTCCTCGATCTGGAAGTTGAGCCGCGCGGCGAATTTGACCGCACGGATCATGCGCACGGGATCTTCACGAAAACGCAGCTCCGGGTCGCCGATGGTGCGAACCACCGAGCGATCGAGGTCGTCCATCCCGTCGACGAAGTCCACGATGCGTCGCGTCTCCACGTCGTAGAACAAGCCGTTGATCGTGAAGTCGCGACGGCGCGCGTCGTCCTCCACGCTGCCCCACTCGTTGTCGTGCGTGATGAGCGGATCGTCGTCGTCTTGTTTGGGCGCGGTACGGAACGTGCTCGTCTCCATGATCTTCGAGCCGAAGAACACGTGAACGAGCTTGAAGCGCCGCCCGATGACGCGGCTGTTCCGGAACAGCTTTCGGATGGCCTCGGGGGTCGCGCTGGTGGCGATATCGAAGTCCTTGGGCCGATGACCCAAGTACAGATCGCGCACGCACCCACCCACCAAGTAGGCCTCGTGGCCTGCCGTTAGCAGCCGTCGGACGACCTTCATCGCATCGGGGTCGATGTGGCCGAAGATCCTCTCGGCGCCCGTCCCTTGCTTGCCATCGCTCATGGACCCGCCGGCCCCTGTACCACAGATGTCCCAAAACTCCGAAAGTGCCGTGATTTCAAGATCCAAGGGACCCGTGTCGGGACCGTTTCATGGGTTTGCACACATACCTTGCCTCGGTGCACCGAGATGCTATTCATATGTACAGGTCTATCCATGGGTTCCGGGTTCCAGTGCATCCACGCGTTCGACGCCTGTCGTGGCTTGGCCGTGGTGGTATCGCGCGCAGGGGCACGGGTCGAGGATAGCGACGACATTGGGCTCGCCCTCGCGGCAACGCTGGGCGAGCGCGAGGCCCGCGGAGAGCCCGCGCGCACGGTGATCCTACGCCTGGCCGAGCGCGATGACTCGGCCTGGGCCCGACCTGCCGTCGAGTGGCTGGCCGAGCGTGGTCGCCGCGTGCTCGTGCGCAGCAGCGTGGTCCTGGGCCGGGAGCTCGTGCAGTCGGTGCGTCGCTGGGGTGCAACCGTGATGCTCGAAATTGCACATCCGCGGCCCTCCCACCAGCGCGCCTTGCTCGGGCCTGCGGCCGAGCCCGCAGCCGCCCTGTTGCTGCACGCCCAGCACCTGCGCAGTCTCGACATCGAGGTGACCGCACATCTGGGGCCGCTGCTGTCGGTGGTGCACGAAACACAGGGCGAGATGCTGGCGCTGGCTCGGCACATCTACGCGGCCGACATCCGCGATGTGCATCTGTCCGTCGGGCGGCTCACCGCCGAGCGTGGTCGCGCGCTCGCGCCGGTCTTGGCGCGGGGTCAGGCGGGCGCGTTGCTGCGCGCGTTCGGGCTCGACGCCCTCCACGACGATCCGTGGGCCACCGCGCCAGCTGCGGGGGCTCGATTGGCTCCGCTCACGGCCGCCAACCTTCGCAATACCGTGCGGCGCACCATCGAGTCGGCAGCGCTGCGATCCGATCATTGCGGTTGCCCGGCGCAGTGCCATCTCGATCCCGAGCTCACCCCGAGCTTCGTCCCGCTGCTCACTTCCGATTTGTTCGAGCACACCGCTTGATCTCGCCGGTCGCGGTCGAGGCAGTGGTCGGCGCGTGCGATGTGGGGAAAGCCCGTGGGCCGCGACACTTTGGCGTGCCGAGCAATTGTCCCCGAGCGCCTTTCGCCCCTACGCTGTCGACGTGCTCGACCCTAGCTTGCGTCGCCTTGCTCCATCCTTGTTTCTCGCGGGGCTGTTGACCGCATGCTTCGATCCCGAGCCGCCCGGAGAGACGCCGACGGCAACCGAGGGGTCGACCGGAACCGAAGGCGACTGCACGCCCGGCGACAGCCAGTCGTGTACCTGCCCGATGGGCGGGATGGGCACCCAGACGTGCGAGGCCGACGGGACGTTTGGAGCCTGCGAGTGCGCCGACACCTCGGCGGACTCTGGCAGCGGCACGGGGCCGATGCCCGAGTGCACCTCCAACGCGGACTGCAGCAACGCGGAGGGCCCCTGCCAGACCGATGTGTGTGACGACGGCACCTGCGTCGTGGAGAACCTCGTCGCGGGCACGGCGTGCGGTGATTCGACCGACAACCCCTGCAACGGCGCCGACGCGTGCGACGACCAGGGTGTTTGTCTCGACAACGTCATCCCCGAGGGCAGCGTGTGCGAGGGCTGCGACGGCGACGTGTGCGTGTGTACCGGGGGGGACTGCGGCGCGTGCGAGACCTTCGCTCCGCTCAACGAGTTCGACACGCTACGGGCGGTCGACGGCTGGGAGCTGACCGGCGACTGGCGGCTGCGCAGCGGGGCGCCGCAGAGCTTCGGCGGACTCGGGGTGGAGTTCGGCTCGGTCGCGCTCGGCACCGACGGCAATCGAACCGGTCCTGTTCCGGGGGCACACAGCGAGGCGTCGTACGCACGTACGCGGGTGACGGTGTTGCCGGCCACGCTCAGCTTCTCGTCGTGGCACGTGGACGAGGGCGGCAGCCCGACGACGGGTGGCGGCCCCCCGCCTCCGGTGCTGGGCGGAGGTGCCGGGTTCAGCTTCGACACCAAGCGGATCCGCATCTCCATCGACGACGGGGCTTCGTGGCAGACGGTGGTCGATTGCAGCAACCCGACCATGAACGCTCAGCCGTTTTGTGTCCCTCGGCCCCCGCCGCGTGACGCCAACGACTGGGACATCATCGGAATCGACGTACCGGCGCCGTTGGTGGGCCAGAGCGCGATCATCGAGCTGGGCTACGACACCGTCGACGATTGTTGTGGCGAGGAGCAGGGCTGGTACATCGACACCACCAACTTCGCCACCGAGTGCGCGTGCGTCGACGACAACGGCTGCGCCGAATTCGGAGGCGAGTGCGGAGCGGGGATGTGTGGACCGGTTGGCGCATGCGTGCTGCTACCCGAGGCGGCCGGGGTGGCGTGTGGTGATGCCAACGCCAACGACTGCAACGCGGCCGATACCTGCAACGGCAGCGGCCAGTGCGACCTCGGTGAGCAGCCCGTGCTCGCGGGCTCCTGCAACGACTGCCCCTCGGGGACTTGCTCGGCGTGCTTCGACGGCGCATGCAACGATTGCAGCGCCACGGTCAACGACTTCTTCGGTGTCCAGAGCGTGATGGGCTGGACGGTCGAGAACCTCGATCCGATGATGGTCATGGACGGTGACGCGAGCTGGGGGCTGTACTCCGTGGCGCCGCGCAACCAGTTGGTCGACCCCAACAACCCGACACCGTCACTGTTCCTCGATGGCCCCGTGTTGGGGGTCAACGGCAACCGGATGCAGCCCTACCCTGGCGAGGGCTTCGAGCACTCCCGCATCACCAGCCCCGTGGCGCCGCTGCCCTTCGACTTGACGTTCGACTCGTGGCACGTCGACGAGGGCGGATCCAATGGATCGCTGTACGACAACAAGATCATCGAGGTCTCCACCATCCCGGGGATGTGGCAGGTGCTGCTGGATTGCTCGCTCGAAGATCCCATCAACTCGCCGTTCCCGTTTTGCATTCAGGTCAACGACCGCGCCATCAACGACTGGGATGCGGTCTCGATCTCCCTGGGGATGTTGGCCGGCCTCGATGGTCAGATCCGCATCACCTACAACACCACGGACACGTGCTGCGATTTCGAGCGCGGCTGGTACATCGACAACCTCAACTTTGCGCCGTACTGCGGGTGAGGATGCGGTCGGGCCATGAAGGTCTCCGCCAACGCGCCGTGCCCCTGTGGCCGTGACGCCAAGCTCAAGCACTGCTGCGATCGGTACCACCGGGGCCGGCCCGCGCCTCCCCGGGCGCTGGTGCGGGCTCGCTACTGTGCGTTCGTGCGGGGCAACGCTCGCTTCATCCTCGACACCACCCATCCCACGGCGCCGCACCATCGTGATGATCGTGCGGCGTGGAAGACCGAGGTGCAGCAGTACTGTCGCCGGGTGCGGTTTCGGAGCCTCACCCTGCACGACGGGGAGGTGGACGAGACGGCGGGCACGGCCTGGGTCTCGTTCACCGTGGAGATGGTCGACGAAGGCCAGCCGGTGACGTTCTTCGAGCGCAGCACCTTCTTGCGCGATGGCGTGCGTTGGCGATACGTGACCGGCGACATCGACACGCAGTGAGCCCCGGGTAGGGCATCACGTCGATGTTCGCCCGATGCCGCCAGTCACGGGGTGTTCGGTCGAAGCGGCCGTGCTCGAGTAGGCATCACGGCGGTGTTCGGCCGAAGCGGCCATGGAGGGCAGGGCTCGGCCGAAGCGGCCATGGAGGGCTCGGCCGAAGCGGCCATGCAGGGCTCGGCCGAAGCGGCCATGGAGGGCAGGGCAGGGCCGAAGCGGCCATGCGGGGCAGGGCTCGGCCGAAGCGGCCATGGAGGGCTCGGCCGAAGCGGCCATGGAGGGCAGGGCTCGGCTCGGTGGCGACCTCGGGCGGACGTCGCAGCACTCCGCGCCCGGACCGGGTTTCAGCCTTCGAGCTTCTCGACGATCAGCGCGATGAAGGCCGGCCCGTCGAGGTTCCGGTACGAGTACGCATCTTCGAACCAGGCCACCACGGGATCGTCTTCGCCTTCCTTCACCTTGCGGGTCACCGCCGGGTACAGGCTGAGGATCTCGAGCACGCGACCCACGACGGCTTCGGCGGCCTCGTGCTTGCGGTAGCGCTTCCGGAGCCAGGTGAAGATCAGATAGATGAGCGTCGGGTCGGCGTCCTCGATCAGACCGTACGATTGTGCCGCGGTCATCGATCCCTGCTCGATCCCCTCGAGGATGCGGAGGGCTTGAGCTTGTTCGTGTTCGAAGGCCATGTTCGCGCCGCGCGGAGCCTAGCAGAGATCGTCGGACGGCCCGCGCAGGCGGGCGATACCGCGGGTCAGCGGCTGTGGGCACGACGGCCGTGGTGTCGGGATGCTCCGGTCTCGTGATGCCCAAGGCCTCGCTCCATCGAGCGTCCTTTCCGTCTAAATGTCGGGAATCACGGGGCTCCTGGGCCAGCTGTGCATGCTCGGGATTGCGCTGCGGCTGGCCGTGGTGCGCGGTCTGTGCCAAGCCGGCGGGTTCCGATCCCGAACCGTTGGTCCGACCGGACGCGCACGACCACCGCACCCTTGCGCCAAGGAAGGGGGCGCCCTCGATGGGCCGCGCGACGGTCCGCTGGTGGCTGTGGCCAAGCTGCCCGCGCGATCGGCCCCGCGGGACGATCGCGCGGGCGCGAGCCGACTGTGGCCCGAGGAGCCGACGGCCCCGTCGCCTCGCTACGGGGTGTTGGGCGGCAGACCGGTGGGTGTGCCGATGGCGGACTCCCACGACGCGGCGGACGAGTAGGTCACTTCACCCGCGGTACCCAACGTCTGCCCCACACTCACGCTCGAGGGAACGATCACCGCCCTCTGTGCGGTTGCCCAGCCCACGATGGTCTCCGTGCCTTCCTCTCCCGAGGTGGCAACCCCACGAACCATGTAGTTGCCGCTGGTCCAGGCTTCGGTGCCCACCGAGGTCTCGATCTCGCTGAGCGCGGATGCTTCCTGGTCGAGCGCGACACCGATGTTCTGCAGAGCGTTCGCGTCGGCCGTCGGCAGGTAGACGCGAACGAGCTGGCCGCCGGCGTAGGTTCCCTCGCTGGTGGCCGTGTATCCGGCGGCCACTTCGGCGTCGTCGGCGATATAGAACGCGTCCCACGGGTTGAGCCGCGACCAGGTTCCCGGGTCCGTGACCCCCTCGTTGACGGCGGAGACGGCACGCTCCAGGGTCGTGCCGCGATATCCGACGAACCGGTAGCCCTGCTGTTCCAGCATGGCGTGGGCGGCCTCGACCTCGGCCCCCGACACCGAGCCGATCTCTCCGGTGAACTGGCCCCCGAGGAGGGACTCTACGGAGGGTGCCGCGGCGCCCTCGACCACCTCCGTGGCCTCGCCCGCGACCTCCAGCACCGCGGCGGTCTCCTCGGTCAGCAACGCGGCACCCTCCGCGGCCGCTTCCTCCACCACGAGGTCTCCGGCCAACAGGGCCGCGTCCGCGGCCGCGACCTCGGGGGCCGCGGTGCCCAGCGTCACGGCGACCACCACGACTGAGACGGCTCCGATGATCCACTCTCGGAAGCCGAGCTCTGCGCCGTAGATGGTCGTGCCGTCGATCTCGATGTCGAAGTGATCCCGGTAGCTACGCAGCTTGGTGAGCTGCTCGTCACTGAGGGTCGACGTATGATCCTCCCCGGTGCCGTAGATCTGGCTCACCGCGATCACGCCCTCTCCACCGGTGTGCAGGCCCTGCGGGTTGAGCAGCAGGTCGAAGTGATGCGCCAGCTCCTGCACCGCGACCATGCGCGCTGCCAGCTCGTTGGCGTCGGGGCCCGTGAGCGCATCGCTCCAGTAGACGGTTCCGTTCTTGTATGCCCCCTCCAGCTGGGTCGGCTGGTGCGTGACCTCGTGGCCGATGGTGACCCCCTTGATCGATGCCCGGGAGGTGGCCGCGGGGAACTGGTGAATGTCGGGTAGCCATGACAGATCGCCCTGCTCGATCATCGTCGCGAGGCTCGCGGCCTTGGTCTGGTCGTAGTCCTCACCGAATACCGACTGCATCCAGGAGGGATTGCGCAGGTAGGGCAGGAAGTCGTGCCCGGCGGTGTGGATCGCCACCCGTGGATCGCTGGTGCTGCCCGAGATCCCGCCGAATTTCCCGGGGTCGGGCTCGGTGAGCGTGATGTCGGAGGCATCGTGGATGTCCGACAGGAACGTGTAGTCGTCGTCCCAGTACGCCGCCGTCTTGGTCAGGAGGTTCATCTCCACCATCAGGGTGTCGTCGCCCTGCGGCTTGCAGATGCACACGAGGAGATCGAATCTCCCGCACTCGGTGAAGGTGTCGATGATCTCGCCGTCTTGGTCGAGCTCGTGCCACACCGCGCCGTAGTTCTGGAAGGCCCCGCTGCCGGCGTGGATCTCGACGCGGTTGGTGTTGAGGCCGTTGACCGCCTTGTGGGTGTCGTACGCGGCGATGATCGACGAGAAGACGGTCAGGGGACCGCCCGCGTCCTGATAGTGAGCGTCCCGGGTGTGGAGGTCGAGCACCACCGTGCGTTCTCGACTCGCATCGCGCAGGAACACGCTCCACTCGTCGCGATCCACTTCCTCGAAGGTATATCGGATGCCGCCGGTGAAGCTGCGCCTCACCCAGATGTCTCCGACCTTCTCGAACGTGTCGTTGCTGTCGATGTCGATTCTGATCGCACTGTAGCCATTGACCACTGCAGTCTCGGTCTCCCGGTTTTGGCTCGCGTCACGTGCTCCACATACAGATGTTCGGCTCTCGGCCTCGCAAGGGGCACATGCGGGGATCAGGGACGATGACAGCATGCACGACAGCATGCTCAACTGGACGCTCTTGGTGATGTTCGTCATTGGGTTGCCGCTCTCTCATCAGGGGGGCTACGAAGGTGTCGCTATCCGCGACGGAGCCGACGCCTGCGTTCCTCCACGCATGCGACCATCGACTCCACTCGCTACTAGCGGCCTGGGTAGTCCTGCGCTCGTACCGGTCGATTGCAGCCTGGTCGGTTTTCTCGACGTCGTGCCACAGACGGAGCGTCGATTGATCGCGAGTTGCTCTCGGAGCGCCTCGGCATCAAGGGCGCTTCCCGAGAATTCACGGATGATGGTGCGAGCTGTTGCCTTCACTCGAGAGCAGGTGCGTTCGACGTAGACCAGGGCTCACCGTTTTCTTCGGGTCTACGGCGGAGGCCATTGGCAACGACAGTAGCCACTGCGGTGGCAACGGTGGCAGTCCCTCGCGGCTCGTCGTTCGGGAGTCCAACGAGGCCGAGCAATACCCGTTGAACTTCGACTCCTGCGACGAGCCGCCGTGTCATGCGAGGGGACCGGTCGCGACCCAGGCACCTGCAACTTCACATGAGTCGTGGCGGGTGGTCACCACCGGTCGGTCGCTCTGGACTGTAGAGCGGTGCGGTGACGTCATGGCCCCGAGCCCGGCGTCGGTTCGCGGCGCCGACCGCCGTCGCTCACACCTTTTGATAGACGTCGGTGTAGCCGGACCAGGGCTCCTCACGACGCTTGCGGAGCTTCCAGCCCGAGGCGGCGAACAGCGGCTCGATGATGAACGGCGACCAGATCGCGTGACCCCAGCGGTGCGCCTGCGGCTCGCCCACGATGTTGTAGGCCTGTTCCAGGCGTCCGCGGACGGTGTCGCAGCCGTCGGTGCGCACGTCCACGATGCGGTCGTCGTAGCGCTGCTCGCTGTGCATGAGCCACTGTCCTGCGTACAGCAGGCCCACGACGTCGCGGTAGTCGACGATGAAGTGGCTGCCGGCGCGCATCTTGGGTCGTAGGTGCTCGAGGATCGCCAGCAGGCGACGGCCGTCGATGTGACACAGCGAGTTGCCTACCAGGGTCGCGGTGGCGAAGCGTCCTTGCAGCTTCACGGTCGCCAGGTCGCCGCGGACGAAGGTGGCACGCGAGCCGGTCTTTCGGGCGTGGGCCCGGGCCTCGCGGATCATGTCGGGGTTGATGTCCACCCCGGTGTAGCGGCGACCGTGACGCTCGAGCACGAAGCCGAGCACCCCGCCCCCGCAGGCCAGGTCGACCACGGTGCGCCCGATGTAGCGCTTGTACCGGCGGTGGAACGCCTCGAAGTGCTCGTGCCGATCCGCCGCACCGGCCGTGTACCGCGACGCGGAGTCGTGCGACCGGTAGTAGGTAACGACCTCGTCCTTCAGCCCTGCCATGTCGAGCACTATCGCATCCCATCCGACATTCGGCTCCCCGAGGGTCACTCGTCCGGGCACAGCGCATCCCGAGCGGGTCGGGTCGTTCGGCCACGGGTTCCGTACTCTGCCATTGACCGGGCTCACCCGGTTCGATCCCCGCGTCGTCGGGTGGCTGTCGAGGAGGGAACATCGCCGTGATGCGGAAGAACTGGAGCGCACTGCGAACCCTGGCTGTACCTCGCCCCAAATGCCGTGACGCCCGGCCGTCGCGACGATGGTGTTCCTGCCCAATGTCATCATCCCAAGCACGGTGAGGGGCCGTTGTTGGTGCCGTGGAACAATCAGGTCCCGTCCCTCGACCGTGGTGTGGTCATCGGCACAGACGGGTCGACATCCGCCGCGACCGCATCCGCGACGGAAGGCAGCTTGTCGAGCGGAAGACAGGTCGTCGAGCGGAAGGCTGAGCCTCCGTACCGTCCTGTACACCTGGGGGGTGCGGAGAGGTCTGCGCCTCCCGCTCTACCACCGCATGTCCTGGATCACAGCTGTGGTGGTGATGCGCCGTCGAGCCAAGAAAAAGGACACGGCCTCGTGGCCGTGCCCTTGGAGTCACTACGCGTCTCGATCGCGCGCGACGTTAGCTCTGGCAGGTGGCCTGGCCGAGAAAGCCGTCGCAGTAGGCATCGGCGTCGGCTTCGTCGCAAAAGCAGGTGCAGTC
>JAHZJA010001244.1 GCA_022601155.1 Deltaproteobacteria bacterium
CGGATCGACACCCGAGACCTCGTGTCCGAGCACCAACACCAATGTCTGGTCGCGCGCACGCATGGCTGCGACCTCGGCCGCGACCTCGGGCTCGAACAGTGAGCTCGAACGCGGGCCACCCTCGAGTGCCCACAGTCGTCGACCGTCCGCCGAGAGCTGCGCGGCACCGCGGCACGCATCGGGATGACGCGACCAGGCAACCATGCGCTCGGCCCCCAACGCCGTCTTGGCCAGCTTGGGATGTTCGGGCGTGGGGGTCACGCCACCCAGGTGCAGATGGCTCACCCCAGCTCCGTCGGCGGTCCGAAACATCGAGCCCACATTGCGAAGACTCCTGACGTTGTCCAACAACGCCTCCATGCGTAACCGCGGTAGCCCACCTCGACCGGGCGGCACTCCCTGGCTTTCGTAGGGCGCATCGACGATCTCGGTGGATGCCCCACAGATCGGGCAATCTCGCCCGAGTTCGCTGCCTTCGGCCACCGGAAACCGAAGACCACACGACTGTGCAGTACAACGGCGGGCTCGATATCGGGACACCCCATCACGCATGGTCGGGCGTGAATGCTACCCTGTTTTTCGTGGCGTACCGCGATGATCGGCAGGCACTGCAGCTGCAGGTATCCGAGCTCGAGCGCCAAAATGAAGAACTCCGCGACCAGCTGACGGAGGCACGGGCTCAGGCCCGCGACGCCCGGGCCGAAGACCGCGACCGTCGCCACGACTCGGCGCTGCGCACCTGCACCGTGTGCGGCGGGGCATTGCTACCGGTCGCCGTCTTCGCAGGCCACAACGATCGCTCTCCGCTGCCGTTGCGCATGAGCACTATGCGGTTCGTGGCGGCGAGCGGAGGGTTTACGCAGGCGGCCGCGATTCAGGCCAAGGCCTGCACCAGCTGCGGGTTCATCCATCAGTTCATCGACATGCCCGAGACCCGCGAGGACGGGCACCGAGAGACGTGGCCGCCACTGGGGCCCACGGCCGACGACGAGCCACCCGCCGAGCAAGGCGAGTAGAGCCGCCGCGCACGTGCACCGCGACGCTCAGGCGTCGAGGGGCTTGCGGGCCACGCCGAGCAAGTGGGGACGGATGACGGGGATCGGAACAGGCCCCGCGATCGTCTCGAACGCGATCTCCTCGAACCCCGCCGCTGCGATCGCCTCGCCCGTCTCGCGATCGGGGTGACAGTTGTCGAACAGGCGCCGCCACGCGGGGCGGCTCCACCCCTGCACTCGCCGTAGCCACGTGCCGCCAGGCGCCGCGACATGCTCGAGGACGATGAGCCGACCCCCCGGGCGCAGGACTCGACGGAGCTCTTGAAGGGTCTGCGACAGGTCGCGCACCGAGCACAGCACCAGGCTGCTGAACACGGCATCGACGCTGCGATCGGGCAACCCGGTGTCGTGGGCAAAGCCACGGCGAAGGTCCACAGTCCGACCCAGCCGCTGCGCGGTACGAAGCAGCGGACCGTGCATCGCCACGTTGGGCTCCAGCCCGATCCAATCGAGCTCAGGCGGCAAGTAGGCCAAGCTGCTGCCCGTACCGGGGCCGATCTCGAGCAGCGTGCCCTGCAGCGATCCCAGCAGGTCACGCTTGCGATCGCCCAGCGCCCGGTCGTAGCGCGCCGCCATCCCGCGCATGAGCCACGCGAACATGCGCTGGTCCACGCGCGCAGACGGGGCCGGGCTGGCCTCCACCGTCACTCCTGCTCGGCGAGCCAGCGCTCGGCGTCGATCGCCGCCATGCAGCCCGTACCCGCGGCAGTGATCGCCTGGCGGTAGACCTTGTCGGCCACATCGCCACACACGAAGACCCCCTCGACGGTCGTGTAGCTGGTGCCGGGCTTGCCCACCTGGATATAGCCTTGATCGTCCATCTCCAGCTGACCGGCGAACGGCGTGGAGTTGGGCACGTGACCGATGGCGAGGAACATCCCCGTCACCTCGAGCACTTCCTCGGGACCACCGGTCGTGTCGCGCAGACGCACGCCCGTGACGCCGTCATCCCCGAGCACCTCTTCGACCTGGCGGTTCCAGTGCACGGTGATCTTGTCATGCTCGAGCACGCGCTTTTGCATGACCTTGCTGGCCCGGAACTCGTCGCGCCGATGGATGAGGTGCACCGACCGACACATGCGCGTGAGGAACAGCGCCTCTTCCATCGCCGTGTCACCACCACCGATCACCGCGACATCTTGATCGCGGTAGAACGCGCCGTCGCAGGTGGCACACGCGGTGACCCCCTTGTTGCGCAGGCGCTGCTCCGAGGGCAGGCCCAGATACTTGGCGGTGGCACCCGTGGCGATGATCAGCGCATCGGCGGTGTAGACGCCGCTGTCACCCTTGATCGTGAACGGTCGCGTGGTGAGGTCGACCTCGGTCGCGAGGTCGTAGACCACCTCGGTCCCGAACCGCTCAGCCTGGGCCTTGAACTCGTCCATCATCTCGGGCCCGCTGACGCCCTGGGGATAGCCGGGGTAGTTCTCCACGTCCGTGGTGGTGGTCAGCTGGCCCCCGGGCTCCGGACCCGCCATCACGACGGGCGAAAGCTCGGCCCGCGAGGTGTACAGCGCAGCGGTGTAGCCCGCTGGTCCGGCGCCGAGAATGAGAACCTTGATGTGCCTGGTCGCGTCGCTCATGGGAAAAAGCCGCGGCAGCATAAGGCCGCGCTCTGCCGGGAGCAACGTCGCAACCGAGGCCGAAGTGACGGTCGTTTTCGCGGAACCCGCCGCACGGGGCGCAGCCCTCCAGAAGGAGGACAGAAGGACGGGAACGAGCCCACCAGAGGGCTGCCCCGTGCAGCGGCCGCGCCGATCGCCACCAGAGGAAGGACGGTGTTGGCGACGATCGGCAAACGAAGGTGCGTTGATGAAAACGCTGGGCGCGGGTCAAAAGTTCCCGCTCATTCTTCGAGAGAGGCCACATGCCGTACGCCATCGCGCTCGAATCGAAGCTCGATCCGGCGACCGGACGCGGCCAGTGCCTTCGCCACGTCGGCTACGTCACGCAGCGCCACGCCGTCGAGCTCGCGCAGGATGTCGCCCGGCTGCAGTCCCAGGGTCTCCGCCAGCGATCCAGAGCGGACCTCGAGTACCTCGACTCCGGCGGCACCGACCTTGGCCGAGATTCCGAGTCGACGACCAGACGTCCTCGGGCCCTCGGGTTGGGACGACTCAGGGCTCGCGCTGGAGTCGGGGCCCAGCCCGAAGGGCAACCGAAACGGCAGTCGGTCACCGCGGGGAGCGGGGCCACCCCGTCGTTGGGTCCGCAACGAGTCGAGGCGGTCGGATTCGGGACGGGCGTCGAGCGTGACATCGAGCGTGACGAGCTCGCCGTCGCGACGCACCTGCAGCTGCACTTCGTCGCCGGGCAGCATCGTGCCGATCCGCCCGCGCAGGGCCTCGAAGTCTTCGATCGGTTGGCCGTCGAGCTGCTCGACGATGTCGCCCGACTGCAGACCAGCCCGCGCCGCAGGCGTGCCTTCATAGATCGCGCCGATCGCCGCCCCGTGCTCGGTGCTGCCGGGAACACTCGACGCGCCCAGCCATCCGCGAACGACCTCACCGTGATCGCGCAGTTGCTCGACGATCCGCTTGGCCTGATCGATGGGGATCGAGAACCCGGGCCGCAGCTGGGACCCGACCGCGGTGTTGATGCCCACGACCTCACCCCGCAAGTTGAACAGGGGACCACCACTGCTGCCCGGGGCGATGTCCGCGTCGGTCTGGAGGAAGTCGATATAGCTGTCGCGGTAAAGGCCCAGGCTGCCGCGGCCCTTGCCGGAGAGAATCCCGACCGTGGCCGAGTGCTCGAGGCCCATGGGGTTGCCCATCGCCACGACCCAGTCCCCCACCTCCAGGGTGCGGCTGTCGCCCAACGTGACCACGGGAAGCTCGGTGGCTCCTTCGAGGCGGAGCAAGGCGAGATCGGTGGCGGGATCGCTGCCGATCACGCGTGCCTCGAACTTCCGGCCGTCGGGGAGTCGCACCTGGACCGACGGTGCTCCCTCGACCACGAGGTGATTGGTGACCACCAGACCGGCGTCGTCGACGATGAAGCCGCTGCCGCGCCCACGGACGACATCTTCGCCACGCCGTGCCGCGCGGGGATTGGGACCACGGGCGTCGACCGCGACCACCGCGGAACCAACCGCCTTGATCATCGGTGCCAGGCTCTGGCGTGGGTCGTAGTGGGTTGGCGTGGCTGGAGCGATCGGCGTCGCGGCGTTGTCAGCCGCCGCTTCTGCGTCCTTGCTGCAGCCAAGGGATGAGGCCGAGAGCGCGACACCCACGACACCCAGTCCGAGATAGGTGGCCACACGAAGCGGTGCGCCACGGCGAGAGGTCCGGTCCCGACGGTCCATGATTGGCGGCCAACCGGGGGGGTGGTGCAGTCATTCCCGGCCCGGCAAACAATTGTGGCGCGCGATCAGGAACGGGTGACGGTGAGGACCGCAGATCACGGACCAGCGCCCGCGGCGCGAGATCCTGCTGGCGAATGGCTGCCCGCAGACATTGACTCTCGTCGACGAACGTGGGCGACCCGTTCGCGCCGGTGGGGGTGCTCGTCGTCTCTCGAACCCCGGGGCCGCGCCCCCCGACGAAGCTCGTCGACCCGCGACGCATGGACGATGCACGCAAGTGCCACCCGGACTCACGATGCCACAGCCTTGGAACTTGCCAACGCGACCGGCATTCTGAGTCCGACGCCCGCCGCCGAGCAAACCACCATGAAACGCTACTGGATCGACCACTGCCCACCACCTCGAACGCGTCCACAAGGCTACGAGTGGGACATCTTCATCTCGTATCGATCCATCAACCGGCCATGGGCCATTGCCTTGTACGACATGCTGGTCGATGCGGGCTACCGCGTGTTCCTCGATCAGTTCGTGCTCGTCACCGGCCAACCGCTGGTCGGCCAGCTCGAAGCCAACCTCGAAAGAAGCGCGTCCGGAGTCTTGCTGTGGTCGTCGGCCGCCGCCGACTCCAAGTGGGTCAAGCGTGAGTACAACCAGATGCAGGCGGTGGCGATCGAGTCGGAGGACTCCGGGTTCCCGTTTCACCTCGTCGTCGCCAAGCTCGACGCCAAGGAGCTGCCCGCGTTCGCCAGGACGTCGATCTACGTCGACTTCAGTGACTACCCCGATGGCCCCAGTGGAGCAGAGTTGGTCCGACTCACGTACGGCCTCTCGGGTCGGCCACTGGACAACGCTCCGGTTCTGCGCATCGCCGCCTTCGAGGAGGAAGTCAGAGAAGAGCCGCAGACACTCCATGCTCTGGTCGCCGCCGGGCTCTTCGACCAGATCGAGGCCCGTGCGCTCAGCGATAGCCCTGCGTACACGACGTCGGCGACGTTGCTGGCACGCGCCGCCGACCGGTTGATCGCCGGCAAGCAGTACGAGGCAGCCCTACGCGTGATCGAACACGGACGCGAGACGTTCCGGCGCTCGCTCCGGCTGCGTCAGCTCGCGGGGCTCGCACTCCGGCGACTGGGGCGCACCCAAGATGCGATTCTCGCGTTGGAGATGCTGCGTGCCGATGGTCACCAAGACCCGGAGACGTTGGGCATGCTGGCCGCCGCATGGGCCGATACCTGGGAAGCCCGCCACAAGCAGGAGGCTCCCGGCAACCCTACCGATGCGCTCGAACGCTCTCGCGATCTGTATCGGACCGCCTTCGAGGGCGTTCCGTCCGACACCTACGTTGGCATCAATGCCGCATCGAAGTCCGCCATGCTCGGCGAGCTGGATACGGCCAAGACCATCGCCACCGCGGTGCTCGAGCGCCTCGAAGAGAGCAAAGCCCAACGCGGTGGCCGCCCGTCGGACGACTACTGGGAGCGTGCCACCGAGCCAGAAGCCCGGCTGCTGCTCGGCCAGTGGGACGAGGCCTTTCGGCTGTACCACGAGGCTCGCGTCGCCCACCAAAACGAGCTCGGCAGTGTCGGCTCCACGTGGAAGCAGATCGAGCGCCTGCTCGGTGTGTTGCCGGTACCCGAAGCCACGGCCGCAAAGCTCCGCACGGAGTTCGCGTCGGTCATCGAACGCTAGTCACTCCCCCGCAACCGCCGGGGCGTCACTGCCCTCCTCGGGCTCCTTGAACCCCATCTGGTACAGCTCGGCGTAGAGCCCTCCCTGGGCCATCAACTCGTCATGGGTCCCGTGCTCGGCGACCCGCCCCTGCTGCAAGACCAAGATCCGGTCGGCGCGACGTACCGTGCTCAGCCGATGCGCGATGACCAAGACGGTGCGGCGCTGGAGCAGGTGCTCGATCGCGCCCTGCACCTTCTGCTCGGTGAGGCTGTCGACGTTGGCGGTGGCCTCGTCGAGGATGAGCAGCGTCGGCTCTCGTGCGGCCACGCGGGCAAAGGCCACCAGCTGGGCCTCGCCGGCCGAGAGGTTGTCTCCGCGCTCGCCGACCAGCATCGACAACCCGCCCCGCGGCTCGACCACCTCACGCGCCTGCACGACGTCGAGGGCAGCATGCAGCCGCTGCGGCTGGTCACACAGAGGCTTCTCACCCAGCGAGACATTGAAGCCGACGTCGGCGTTGAACAAGAACACGTCTTGCTGAACCATCAGCACGTGGCGTCGCAGCTGCTCGGGCGGCACGGTGTCGAGCTCCACGGCACCCGCTTCCGAGCTCGCGCCGCAAAGTCCCACCGAGCCTCGATACCCGTCGTAGAACCGGGTGAGCACGCGACCGAGGCTCGACTTGCCCGAGCCGGTTCGGCCGACCACCGCCACGACTTCTCCGGGCTCCACATCGAACGAGATCCCACGCAAGACGTCGGGCCCATCGTCCTTGTAGCGGAACTCCAGATCGCGGACCCGTAGGCCGCCCTTCCACTCGGTGAGGGGATCGCGTCGACCGGGCTCGGCACGCTCCTCGGTCGGCTCGTCGAGCAATCCGTAGATCCGCTCGAGCGACGCGGCGGCACGCTGGATCGACGCGAGCTTCCCGGAGAACTCCTTGATCGGCCCGAACACCCGCTGGAGGTAGTCGACGAATGCGAACAGCAACCCCAGCGTGACCGCGCCATTTTCGACGGTCGCCTCGGGCGCGGCGAAGTACAGCATCAACGCGATCGCGAACGCGGAGATGCCATCCATCAGGGCATAGAGCAGCGCATCGAGCCAGTTGGCGAGCTTGGTTGCACGCAGATAACGACCGCCGAGGCGGTGGTACTCCTGGCGAGCGTCCTCCTCGCGACGGAACAGCTGCAGCACGGTGACCCCGGACAGCTGCTCGGCCAAGAATCCGGTCTGCCGCGCCTGGGCCTTGCGCACCTCGAGCTGCAGCCGCCGCAGCGCGGCACCGACGTAGCGCACCAAGATGATCAACACCGGGGCCACCGTCAGCGTGATGAGCGTGAGCTTGGGGCTCAGCACGAACATCGCCACCAAGATCGAGGTGATGATCACCATGTCGGTGAGGATGGTGAACACCCCGAACGACATCATCTCGGACAACGCCTCGACGTCGGAGGTCGTCCGCGTCAGCAGGCTGCCCATGGCGTTGTTGTCGAAGAACCGCGCGGGCAACCGGAGCACGTGCCCGAACACGGTGCGACGCACGTCGTAGATGGTGCTGTGCCCGGCCCGCTGGAGGGCATAGACCTGGGCGGCGTTGCACAGGAACTCGGCGATCACCGCCCCGAGGAACGCCATCGCCGTCAGCCGCAGCCCCAGCATGTCCTTGCCGGGAATGTCGACGTCGACCACGTGCTTGACCAGCAGCGGCCGCAGTGTGGACAAGCTGGCGACGATCGGGATGAGGGTCAGGCCGACGAACATCCAACGCTTGTGTGGCCGCGCAAACGACCAAAATCGGCGCAACAGCGACACCGCGCTGGTCTGACGAGCGACGGTGGGCCCTTCGTCGGGCCGAGCCGCTCGCGTGCTGGACCGCGAGGCCGAGGCGCTCGATCGGGAGTCGTCGCTCATGCTGCACCCCCTTCGGCTTCGACGCCCTGGTGCAGGTGGGTCTGTGCGTAGACACCACCCGCGGCGACGAGCTCGGCATGGGAGCCGCGCTCGACCACCCGGCCCTCGTCGAGCACCACGATCTCGTCGGCGTGCTCGAGCACGCTGGTGCGGTGCGACACGATCACCGTCGTGGGCGGTCGCTCCCCCATCGCGCCGCCCCGCAGGTTGCGAATCGCCTCCACCAGCCGCGCTTCGGTGCCCTGGTCGACCGCCGACAGCACATCATCGAGCAACAGCAGTGGCCGTGTGCGATAGAGCGCTCTGGCCAGCGAGGCCCGCTGCCGCTGTCCACCCGAGAGCATCACCCCACGCTCACCAACGACCGTAGCCAGCCCCTCGGGCAGCAGCTCCACATCTTCCTCGAGGCAGGCGGCAGCGAGCACCTCCTGCAGCCGCTCGTCGGCATCACCCGCCTTGGCATCGCGAGCCCAGGGGTTGGCGGCCGCGAGCCGGATGTTGTCGCGCAGGGTCGTCGAGAACAAAAACGGAGACTGCGGGACGACGGCCGTCGCGCTGCGCAGCACCCCGAGGTCGACCTGGGTCACGTCGTGACCGTCCATGAACACCGCGCCCGGGGGTGGGGTCTGCACGCGCGACAGCAGGTTGATGAGGGTGGTCTTGCCCGAGCCGGTCTTGCCGAAGATGCCGAGCGTCTCGCCGGGCGCCACCGTGAACGAGATGTCGCGAAGCGCAGGCTCCTCGCCGTCCGAGTAGGTGAAGTCGAGCCCACGCAGCTCGATCTGTGGCGGGTCGACCAGCGTCAGCGTGTCTTCGACCGGCGGCAGGCCATCGGGCGTGGACAGCACCTTCTCCACGCGCCCCAGCGAGACCACCCCCCGCGAGACGGCGGCCAGCACCCACGCCAGCGCCATCAAGATCCCCACCAGCGACAACAACAACGCCGTGAAGGTGGCGAGGCTGCCAATCGGCATCGCTCCCTCGAGCACGCGCTGGCCACCGACCCACAGCACGATCCCCGCCGCCACCATGCCGGAGACAGCGAGCACGGGCATGCCGAACGCGCGGATGGAGGCCACCCTGAGCTGGAGGGCCAAGTACTCTCGGTTGCGCTCCTCGAAGCGCTCGAGTGTCGCCTCTTCCACCGCATGGGCACGGACGGTCCCGATCCCGGTGTAGCTCTCGAGCACGCGATCGGACAGCTTGGCCAGCAGCTGCATCGACTCGCGGATCATTCCGAAGAACCGCCGCACCGTCCATCGCATGTACAGCCCACCCAGCGTCACGGGCACCAGGCACCACAGCGTGAGCACCAGATCGGTGCTGGCCATCTGATACAGGTGCAGCGGGATCGCCACGGCCACGTTGCACACCTGCAGCCCGGCGAAGCCCACCAACAGACGGACCGCCGTGGTGTCGTTGCTGGCGATGCTCGCCAGCTCGCCGACCTTGTGCTGCATGTAGTACGGCCGCTGCAGCAGCAGCAGGTGGCCGAAGATGTCGACGCCCAGGCGAAACTCGATGTCGCGGCCGGGGTTGAAGAACAGCACGCGCGAAAGTGTGCGCACCACCATCACCACCAGCCCCAGCACGACCAGCTCGATGGCGAGGTCCTGGCTGTTGCGAAGCGCCTGGGCGCCGCCCTCCCCCAGCACGTTGAGCGCTTCACCAATGATGGCCGGGATCCGGACCACCACGTAGTTGGTGGCCAGGAGCATCACACCGCCCAGCAAGTATTGGGGGATGTTCTGCCGCGCGTAGCGGTACAGGAAGCGGAAGATGTTCTTCACGGAGCGCAAGACCCACGGCGCCGCAGCTGCCGTGGCCTCCGGACGACGCCGGTCTGCATGAAGTTACGGGGCGCGGCCAGCTCGTCGGGACCAGGCCGGGAGTCGGCGCGCGTGCCTTCCCCGTCGACCAGTGCCGTCAGCGCAGCGCCAACCGAGGCGCGAGGCCGTGGGCGTACCGGGATATTTCGAGCGTCGAGCAACGCTGGACTCGGTCGGGGGACGCAGTGGTCAGCGGGGCGAGGGTTGGGCCCGCCAGCGCTCAGCCCTTGCCTTCGGGCTTGTAGTTCGGATTGGCTCGGAGGTTGTCGTCTTTTTCAATCACCTCGAACTCGGCATCGACCTCATCGAGCGCCTTGCGAAGGTCGGCCAGCGCAGTGGCGAGACCCTCCTCGGCCGAGATCTCCGGCCCCAGGTCACCGTTGAGCACCTCGAACGACCGGAACACCCCCACGAGCTTGGCCTGGATGTCGATCTGCATCCCGCCACCCTCGAGGAACTTCTTGTGGGTGTCCACCAGCGCCTTGGCATCTTCGCGGTACTTGCTCGCGAACTTGTCGAAGGTCTTTTGTGGATCCTTGGCCTTGGGCCACTTGGGAGAGGTCTTCTCCACCCGGTCGAGGAGACCGCGAACCCCTTTCAGCATCGCGCGGTGCTCGGCCAGGCGGGTCTTGACGTACTCCCGCTCGCCCTTGCGCATCGCGGCGACGTTCTCGTTCTCGATCTCCTTCTTGTCCGGGAACCCGGCCGAACGCCTGTCGTCCTCGAGTTCCTTGGGCCCAGCCTTGGGCGTCTGCTTGAGATCGTTGAACGTCTTGGTCTGCTTGATGTCGACCTTTTGACCCGTGTCGCAGGCACACAACGTCAACGCAAGACCGGTGATCCATACGAGCTGTCGCATTTGGGTGCTCCTCGCGGGCGGACCTTAGCTCGAATGTTCGGGGCGATACCAGGGCGTGCCTTACACCCGGCCCCTGTCAGGCGTTTCCGGAGCCGCCACGCGCGGGTAGGCCCGGTTTTCACCTTGACGGCCCCGAGGTTCGCCTCCCAGACTGATGAGGCACCACCAGTCTGCTGGGCTCGAGTCGGGGGGAACGACACGAGCCAAACCCAGGGCGATGCGGGAAGGGGACACGAGGGTCCCGCAGCGCCGAATTCGGATGCGTGAGGGCGCTGGTGGTTCGTTGGGGGGTCTGACATGAAACACAACCGAACCGTGCTCGAGCTGCTTCGCGGCCGCACAGACACCGTTGTCACCGCCGATTGGCAACGCCTGGTCGAGCGACGCGATCGCGTCGTTGCGCTGCTGCGGGCAAGCCGCCGTCCGGGGCAACGCGCCCCCATTCGCTACCGCTCGCGCTACGCCGCCAGCTTGTGGGCGCTGTCGGCAAGCGACGGCCCTGGCCGGCAATCGGAGCCCGAGCCGCCCGTCCGACGCTTGTCGCTGGTGAAGTCGGCGTAGCCGCCATCGCTCCGGAGCATGCTCCGACGCCGAGGGTAGGTGGGTCTATGCTCGGCGCTCACCCGGAGGCGCGGTCGATGACGGTCAGCATGTTCCAAAAGATGAGCAAGCACTACGGGCAGCCCCCCGAGGAGGCCAAGTTCTTCTGGTCGGGAGGGCCCGTGGACGTGGCTCCGCGGACATGGTTCGTGTCGTTCTTCAGCGGCGTCACGGGCTTCGAAACCGACGAAGGGCTGGTGCTCGTGGACTCGGGGCTGTCCCAGCTGGCGCCGGCCCTCGACGAGATGCTGCGACGACGGACCACGGCGCCGGTCCACACCGCCGTGTTCACCCAGGGCCACGTCGATCATGCGTTCGGGTTGGCGGCGTTCTTGCGCGAGGGTCAGCCGCCGCCCAAGGTGATTGCCCATCGAGCAATGCCCGCTCGGTTCGATCGCTACGCCCAGACCTCGGGTCACAACCAAGCGATCAACGCCCGACAGTTCGGCGGCACCGTCGAGATGAACGACGGCCAGCTCGACACCTTTCGAGCCCCCGAGCACCCACCGAACGTGCTGTACGACGATCGTCACGACTTCGAGGTGGGAGGGGTGCGCTTCGAGGTGCACCACTGCCGCGGCGAGACCGACGACCACAGCTTCGTGTGGTGCCCCGACCGTGGGGTGCTGTGCCCCGGCGATCTGTTCATCTGGGCGGTCCCCAACTCCGGCAACCCCCAAAAGGTGCAGCGCTATCCATGGGACTGGGCCGCGGGTCTGCGCAAGATGGCCGCCTTGGGTGCCAGCAGCATGTGCCCCGGCCACGGCGGCCCCATCGTCGACGACGCCAAGAAGATCCGTCGCATGCTCGAGGACACCGCCGACTTCCTCGATCTGATCGTCGAGCGCACCGTCGAGGCCCTCAACGCCGGGTCACCACCGCACGTCGACATCGTGCACCGGGTTCGACTACCCGTGCGCGATGCTCCGTGGCTGCAGCCGGTCTACGACGAGGCCGAGTTCATCGTGCGCAACGTGATCCGGTACTTCGGCGGCTGGTGGAGCGGGCGCCCCAGCGAGCTCAAGCCCGCGCCCCGCAGCCGGGTCGCCGACGAAGTGGCCGCGATGGCCGGCGGTGCTCGCAAGTTGGTGGCTCGGGCCGAAGCTCTGGTGAGCAAGGGAGACCTGCGTGCCGCGTGCCACCTGGCCGACTACGCGCTCGAGGCCGCGCCCGACGACAGCGACGTTGCCCACCGCGTCGCCGATATCTACGAGCAACGAGCCAAGAGCGAGACGAGCTTGATGGCGATCAACCTGTTCAGCTCCGCCGCCGCCTACGCACGCGAGGGTCGCCCGTTCCGCTAGCGTCGCCGGGGCCGAACATCCGGTCGGCAGCGCACCGTGAAACCGACGTGAGGCGAACATCGAACCTTTCGCATCGTCATCGCGATCGCCCGTTCGTCATCCGATGAACCCCGTTGCGAGATCGATCGGCGCGAGATCGATCGCAATGCTTCAGCCGCGTCACGATGAGAATGGGGCAGTGTCGCGCCGCGGCAGTCCTCACGCAGCGAATGCTTGAACCATCGGGGATGTCGGGCTACGCCTGGCCAGGTCGGACACCGCGTCGCGACCATCGATCGTGACGCGAAGGACCGGCCCCCATCTGGCTGCGGTTTCGCAAGCCTCCTCGACTCCAAAAGGAGTGCGTCATGTATTCGCGTCTACTCGCTTCCCTCGTCGTAATTCCTCTTCTCGCCATCGGCTGCGTCGCCGAGTCCGAGGACGATCTGGTCCTCGATGACGACCGTGTCGGCCCCCTACCCCCCGCCCCCCGCCGAGAACACGCCCGAGGCCTACGGCATGCTCCGCGTCGCCAACGAGCTGACCTTCGAGCAGCTCGACGATGACGTGGCCCTCAACCGCCGCTCGGCCACCAGCATCACCGAGTTCCGGGCCGGCGCCGACGAGCTGCTCGGCACCGCCGACGACCAGTACATCGCCACCATCGCCGAGCTCGACGCTCTTTATTGGATGGGACCGGCAAACCTGTGGCGGGTGCTCAACTACGCCACCCTCGAGGGCTACATCCCCGCGGCCCTGCCCGCGCCCAGCTGCGAGGCCGAGCTCGACGACGCGATCACGCAGTGCCTGCGCTTCGTGGAAGACGCAGCGGCTCCCGTGCAGGGCGGCCAGGGTTCGTTTGGATGGGGCCCGTTTGCCGATGACCTGCTCCCCAGCTGCCTCGAGGCCAGCGACGCGAGCTATCCCTCGGCCGACTACTTCGCCGACCAGGGCATCGTGGGCTACCTCGAGCCGGTGCTCGGCTACCAGGGCTCGCTGTGTGACGGCGTCCCCGAGCCGGTCTGTGCGCTGGGCTCGGCCGGCATCGCCGCCCGCAGCATGCCGCAGTGCGAAGCCGTGTTCGACGTGCCCCCCGTGCTCACCGAGGTCGCTCCCGACCCGGCCGACCTCGCCGACTGGAACGCCGCGATCGCCACGCTCGAGGCCAACAGCTTCGGCACCAACCACTACTGGGTGCGGGTGTTCGAGTACCAACCCGGCATGTCCCCGACCCTGCTCGGCGACACCATGGGTCAAGTGCTCCCCAACGCACCTCTCGAGTACCAGGGCCCGTGGCTCGAGCGAGAGCCCAGCGACACCATCCCGCCGATGGCCGCCGGAGCGCAGGCGCTGCTCGGGGATGTCATCGACGACCTCGGGCTCACCGGGGCCGCCTACGACGTGGGTATCGCCGCCGAAGAGGTGCCCTGCCCCAACTGCCACATCTTCCACGATGGCTTCGTGTTGATGTTCCGTGACGACCAGACCGTGATCGTGCTCGACCGCGAGACCTTCTGGGACTCGTAGGCCCCACGCACGTCACCGCCTGATGCGGGTGCCCGTAGGGCGTGGTCACACGCCCGGCCGGCATCCGCCGCACGCGGCCAGCGGTACCCAACAAGGGCCTCGGTAGGGCAACGACCCGGAGCCCGAGGGTACCCGCGGGCTCGCCCGAGCGAGCCCGTCACCAAGACCTGGACGCGGCGAGATCATGCCGATCCCTCGGCGAACGCGCTGCGGGATGTGCCCGTCGGCGTTCCGACGCCCTCGGTCTGTCCGCGTCCCGACCGACCCGTTCAGGACCTCGTTGCCGCGCCCGGTGAGCGACCTGGCGAAGCTCCTCCCACGCCTCACCCCGCCCCTGGAAAGGCGACGTACGGCTCCGCCAGCTCGTCGTCCGCCCCAGCCCGACCCCCCCGCGCCTTTTCGCAAACCCACGTGTAACCGTCTCGGGGTTTGCTGGATACATCGGTGGCGACGGAGGGTCGGCGCCGCGGCCCCGTCGTCATTGAGACACTTCGGCGTCTGGGAAGTACGGATCGATGCTCGACAAACATGGACTCCATTGCGTGGCGTGGTTCTCGATGATGGCCGTGGGCTGCTTCGTCAACAGCGCTGGCGAGCAAGACTCAGCGGGGGAGACAGGCGGCTCGGGGCAGGCCGAGAGCTCCGACGATTCCACCACGCCAGACCCCACAGGGGAGGCCGATGGGTCCACAGCCGGTGATTCGGGCATGGCCACGGACGATGGCAACGGCGTGGAGCTGCGCCACGCGATGGTCGAGGTCGAGGGCATACAGACCCTCACCGCGGGCTTCCACTACGAGGCCTGGGCTGTGCTCGACGACGCTCCAGTGTCACTTGGCAAGTTCAATGTGGATGCCAGCGCCGTCATCACGGATCTCAATGGCATTGCCATCGTCGATGGGCTCCTCGACGGAGGACGCGATCTCCGAGACGCCAGCGAGTTCATCCTGACGATCGAAAGCGCAGGCGACATCGACATCACTCCGGCCGAGACACATTTCCTCGCCGGCGACCACGTGGACGAAGCTGCCGTGCTGACCGTCGGAGGTGGGAGCCTGGCGTTCGGCGATGATTTCACCGCAGCGCGAGGTGCCTTCATCCTCGCGACACCCACCGACGGCCCCGACAACAACGAGTCGAGCGGGCTGTGGTTCCTCGATCTGTCCACGGAGCCCGTCAGCCCCGGGCTCGAGCTGCCCGAGCTTCCCGCCGGCTGGGAGTACGAGGGTTGGGCCGTGATCGACGGGGTGCCGATCACCACGGGTCGTTTCCTCGAGCCGACCGCGCCCGACTTCGCGGCGCCGTTCTCGGGCGAGCTGGACGGGCCCAGCGTGCCCGGAGAGGACTTCCTGGTGAACCCTCCGATGAACGTAGAGTTTCCTGCGGAGCTGCGCGGAGCGGTCGCAGTGATCACGATAGAGCCCGAGCCCGACGATAGCCCGGCCCCCTTCGGCGCACTGAGACCTGTCCTCAGAGACATCCCCGACGATGCCGCCACCGGACAGACCTTCACGATGACCAACAACGCGGCCAGCTTCCCCACCCTGACCCTGACCCTGGTGCCCTGAGACCCCCCGGCGCCAACGGGCGCTTCATCCATACCGACTCCGTTCCCACGACGGCGGCCCCTGTCCGTCCCGGATGCCGACGCCCGGGGTCACACTCGGCGATGCCTCTCATAAAACCGTGCGCCCCCTGGCTCCGCGCTCCCTCTACGAAGACATGAACGCTCCATCTTCTGCATGTTCCCGCCCGCGATTGATGGCCTTGGCCGCAGCATTGATCGCGGGCTTGGGGGGCCCGGCCGCGGCCAACGCATCCCTCCCCGCCTGCACTGATTCGTGCGGAGACGTCTACGAGAACACCGTGCTCGCTTGCTACAACGAGCCAACCGTCCACGAGCAGGACATCTGCACCTCGTCCGCCGAGTTCGAATACGACATCTGCGTCGATCTGTGCGTCCTGATGCACACCGATCCCACGGACAACGACTACGAGATCGGAATCGAGATCTGGTTCTAGCTGCCCGCTGATGCTCTGATCGACAGCATCGTCGCCGAGGTTCGAGGGGGCCTGCGACCGAGGCCCGTCGGCGAGTCTCATCGGTCGGCCGAGCACTGTTCCCAGAGTTCCGTCGCCGAGACGCGCTTCGGCCGATGCTCATGCCTCGCGCGCTTTCGTGTGCGGACCAGATGGTGATGCGCGGCGGCTCGATGCGGAGTGGAGCGGAGCGGTACGATGTGCCGACCGGCCGGTTCCCCGCTCACGGCGTTCCTTGCCTCCCACCTGCTCGCGGTGCCTGGTACCGAGGGTACGCACTTGCCAGACAGCTCCGACACCGAGTCTCGCTCCGAGACTCGGTGTCACTTTTTCGTGATCCGTTTGCGACCGCATGGCTCTACCTGGATTGGCGGAGCTTGCGAACGCCGATGACGACAGCGCTCGATCATGAGCACTGCCGCCATTGGTTTGTGAAGTCCACCCGAGATGGTTCGGTGGACTCTCATCGTCGGCTCGTCGCCTCGTAGATAGCAAGGCAGACGCAAGAATGATCACGATAAAGAACACTGCTGTAGCCGCAATGGTCATGCTCACCACCCTCGTCATGGGTTGCGACGATCCGGAGGACACGGGCGTCGATGACCGAGCCGGGGCATTCGACGTCATCCTCGACGGAGTCCGCTTCCAGCCAGAGGACATGGAGCAGTTCGAAGACCAGGACCTCCACTACTACATCGATGCCCAGGCCCAGTCCGAGGAGATCATCTACGCGTTCAGCGACATCGAGGATCGCAACGCATTCATGGTGGAGCGGGAGCCCGCCATCGAGGCCTATGAGGCCGACCAGCTGACATTCCGGGCGCCGCTGACCTACTCCAAATTTTACGACTTCTTCGACTTCGACACCAAGTTTGGCCAGCTCAAGAAGGGGCAGAGCATCTCGAACCTCGGCTCCCACCCGGACTACAACAACGACGACATCAGCTCGGTGAAGTGCCGCTTGAACGCGTGGACGTTCTTGTGGGCGAACACCAACTTCAATGGCTCGTCGTTGACCTGTCGCGCCATCAACATCGATAACCTGAGCGACCACAGCTTCAATCAGATCGCCAGCTCCCTCGAGGTCACTCCGTAGCTGCGACCGGCGTCCGAGCTGCGGCGGTGGTGCCGGCCTGGCCAGTCCCGACACCCGACACCCACCGTGGCCGTTGCTCGACACCACCCCCTGGGCTCCTGCGGGGAGCGGGGGGTGGCGGCGTGGGCCAGGCGTTGATCTGGCCCCGTCGCCAGTGGCGCCGTGCACGAGCGGGTAATCTGCCCGCCGTGCACGACCCACTCGATGCGCCGACGAGAGCACCTCGACGGGTGCTGCCGCTCATCATCGTCGCGCAGTTCCTTGGCACCTCGCTATGGTTCGTCGGCAACGCGGTGGTCGACGAAGTCGCGACGCAGTGGCCCGAGGTCAGCGGCGCCGTCGGCTGGCTCACCTCCAGCGTCCAGCTGGGGTTCATCGTCGGAACGTTGGTCTACGCCGTGTTCGCGCTGGCCGACCGATTCGCCGCGCACCGGGTGTTCTTTGCCTCCAGCGTGCTCGCGGCCGCAGCCAATGCGGCCACGCTCATCGCCCCCGAGTCCTTCGCGTGGTTCGTGGCCGGCCGCTTTGCCACGGGCGTGTTCCTGGCCGGCATCTACCCGGTCGGGATGAAGCTGGCCGCCAGCTGGTTCCGCCAGGGCCTGGGCAATGCGATCGGCCTGCTGGTGGGCGCACTGGTGCTGGGCACCGCGTTTCCCCATCTACTCCGCACCACGGCGCTGCCCTGGCGGCCGGTGATCATCAGCGCCTCCGTGCTCGCCCTCATCGGAGGCATCGCGGTGCGCCTGGGCGTGCCCGAGGGTCCATTCGTCAAGCGCCAGCGTGGCTTCGATCCGCGGGGATCGCTGTCGGTGTTCCGCGACCCGAGCTTCGTCCGCGCATCGCTCGGCTACTTCGGCCACATGTGGGAGCTCTACGCGCTGTGGGCGTTCATGCCCTGGGCGCTGGCCGTCGCCTGGCCGGGGCTGGCGGCCGAGGATCAGTCGCTGTGGGCGTTCATCGTGATCGCCGGCGGCGCCCTCGGGTGTGGAATCGGTGGCCGGATCTCGCTGCGCACGGGAAGCGCTCGGGTGGCCATGGTTCAGCTGGCGATCTCCGGGGCGTGCTGCATCGCCAGCCCTTGGCTGTTGGATGTGGGCGGCGTCCCGGCGATGGCATTGCTGCTGGTCTGGGGCATCACGGTCGTGGGCGACTCCCCACAGTTTTCCACCCTCGGCGCGCGCACAGCCCCACCCGAGCGAGTCGGCACGGCCCTGACGCTGATGACCACCATCGGATTCGGGATCACCATCGGCAGCATTCAGCTGCTATCCGCGCTCGCTGAACCGGGCGGGCCCACCTGGCTGTTGATCGTGCTCGTGCCCGGACCACTGGCGGGGCTGTGGGCCATGGCGCCGCTGTGGCGCCGCGACCCGACTCGCCCCGCAGCCCCGCCTGGAGCTACCGAAGGTTGAGCACGGCCCCGCCCTGCACCTGCGACACCCCTGGCCCGATGTCGGCGGTGGTGAACGGGCCAACCCACGAAGCCTCCCAGTTCTCACCGTTCAGCACGCGATACCAGCCGATGTACTCGTTGCTGGTCTTGCCCTTGTCGAACCCGATCGACTGGTAGTGAAACTCCCGCGGGTCGTCGAGGTCGCGGAGGTCCGGCCCGTTGAACGTCCAGTTGCCCGAGACGACCTTGGCGTCGTTGGCGATGAGCGACCGCAAGGCACCCAGGCCCCCTGCCCCATTGAAGCTCAGCCACTCCAGCTCGGTGCCCAGGCCGTGCCACTGCGCCTCCCACGGATGCGTGTAGTCCTCACCCAGCGACACCACGCGATAAAACCACTCGCCGTCACATCCAAAGCTCTGCAGGACTTCGCCGGCCGTCAGATCGACCCTGGTGTTGAAGAACTGCATCAGGCCCGAGGAGCATCCCGGGATGTCCGAGATGCTCGCAGCGTTGCTCCACCCGTGACCGCTGGGTGCCACGGTGGCGGTGTCCCACGACGCGCTCGGGGTCTCGCGTAGCCAGACATCGCCGCCGCGGAACAGATACTCATAGACGTTCTCGTCGCCGCCGTCGTACGCGACGAACCTGGTGATCGCCTGCATCTCGCCGTTGCCGGGCGTGTACTGGCTGGGGTAGTCCGTGAAGGTGCCCGTCAGCCCCTGACGGTAGCGAATCCCGGTCGACGACAGCACGTATTGCGACTGGTGCTGGGTGGGAATCACCGAGTCGATCCAGGCTCGATACAGCACCGATCGCGCGACCTTGGACCCCAGCTCATTGAACGCCGCATTGATGCCGACCAGGCGGCCTCGAGCGTCGATCACCGGGCCGCCCGAGTCACCATCGCGAACGGCATCTTCACCGCAGAAGGTACCGAACACACCACACTCGATCCTCACGACGTCCTTGTAGCGCAGCTGATTGGGCAGCGAGCCATTCTCATCCCGGCCGTACCCGATGAACCGCAGCGGCTCGCCGACGGCGGGCTCGACCGGGGCCAGCTCCACCACGTGGTCCTGCGGCACCGCCGTGGTCATGTGCACCGCCACCAGATCGTACGTCGACGCGTACGGTCGATCGGTCGGATGCAGCAGGTGAATGGAATCGAACTGCACATCGATCCCATCACTGTGGTCCGACAGATCGGTGCGCCCCACCACTCCCCGGTATTCCGACAACGCTCCCTCGGGAACGAAGTTGTCGTGCTCGTCGTAGAAACAATGGGCCGCCGACAGCGCCCACTGTGGTGCGATGGCGACCATCGTGCACTTGAACGCTCCACCGCGGTACAGCGCCCCGGCAAAGTCGTGCAGACCCTGGAGCGATGGTTTTCCGTCGGCCACCCGATCGTCGTCTTCCGGACGCAGATCGTCGGAATCGACCTCACAGGCGCCGATGGTGGTCGTGGCAATGACCACAGCGAGGGCTCGGGGGATGTAGCGCAGGTACGTCATCGTGGTACCGACTACGTGATCCAAGCGAGCAAACCAGTCACGACGAAATGATCCGCGAGCGAGGGATGCACACGACGCGATCTGGCCCACCGTCCCCTCAGTGCCGACGCGGAGCATCCCCGCGACCCGCGTCCCCACCAAGGCTCGGCCGCGAGGCACTACCGTCGGCGACGGCTCACCCTTCGCTGACCAGGCTCAGGCCCCAGCCGGTCATGTCGCTGTACGTGTACGGGCCCGTGAGACCCTGGTACCGCTCCCACGTCCCGGCGTCCGGGTCCAGCTTCCACGCGCTGTCGGTCTGATCGACCATCCAGATGTAGCCGTCGAAGTCGATGCTCACACCACGCGACTGCGGAGCCACCCCCGTCATGTCGATGGTCTGGACGATGGCCATCGTCTCCACATCGAACGCCACCACCCCCGTGGTCGCCCACGGGTAGATGGCCATCCACATCCGTCCTTGCGCATCCTCTTGGATACCCAACCCCGTGACCCCCGGCACCGTCTGCCAGCTCCCCAGGACCGGATCGTAGCGACCAATCCCCCCTTGATAGCCCGCCAGCCACACACGCCCGCTCGAGTCGATGGTGATGCCGTACGGATTGACCGGATCGGGAACCGGGATGATCTCGTAGCTCGATCCATCGGCGGCCACGTGCACCAACGGGTGCGGTACCCCGGAATCGCGCGAGTGGAACCAGAAGTCGTTGTTCGCATCGACGGCGCCCCCGTAGGGGCCAAAGCCTCCCGAGCTGAGCTCGGGCACGGGGACCTCGAGCTCCAGGGCTCCCGTGTCGCCGTTGAATCGCATCGCCACGACCGACCCCGCCGAGCTGGCATTGGATGCCGTGGCCCAGACCTTCTGCTCCGTCCAGGCGCACTCGGTCTCGTCGAACACCCCCGAGGTCCACGCAACCGGTCGTTGCTGGTTTTGGGTGATCGGTGCGTACCAGGCCAGGCACTCGTCCTCTCCCCACGGCAGGATGTCGGCGGGTCCGGTCGAGGTCTGGATCCCCGGCGTCCCGTTGCTGTCCACACATCGGGACTCCACCGCGTAGATCTTGGCGATGCCCCCGGCACGGTTGGCGACCGCCACATCGCCCACGAGGTTGACCGAGGTGCGGGAAGGATTGCCCGCAGAATCGGGGCGCACGCGGTAGCGGCCCAGCTCCGCCATCGTCTGAGTGTCGATCTTCGAGACCGTGCCCTGCGAGGAGTTGGCGACCCAGATGTAGGAAAAATCCAGCCCGGTCCCTCCGCCACACGGCGGCACGTCGGGCGAGCCCACATCGAACACCAGCCCATCATCGGCCGAGCCACCGTCGGCGGAGGTCGGCGAGGACGAGGTGCCCTGCGAGCCTCCCATCGTCTGCCCCGGATCATCGGTGGTGCGATCACCCGTCGCCCCTCCCGTGGTCGGCAACGGCGGGACACCGCCGTCCGCTCCGCTGGCCCTCGAGCCATCGTCCGTGCCACCGCATGACAACAACGCCAACGACCCCACCGCACTGATCCACCTGGTCTGCATCGCGTCCCCTGACCTTCACGATACCGCGATGCCCGCTGCTCGGGGGACGGGATTCGGCCTGCGCCCGTTTTCATCTGTGGGCGAGCACGTCCATGACCGCGACATCGGTGGTGCCGCGCCTTTTGTGCTTTGCGTACCGTCGGTCGCACCGACTATCGTCCGCCCCCGACCATGGACCTCGCGGATTTCGAACTCGAACGCTTCTTCGCCCGGTGGGAATTCGACGTGCAGCACCTGCTATGCGCGTCCGATTGCGAATCCATGACCGTGGGTGAGCTGCTCGCGATGGCTGACGTGAGCCCCGAAACCCTGTTGGCAACCCCGCTGGGCTACGGAGACAGCCAAGGAGACCCGCGCCTGCGCACGGCGATCGCCGCCCGTACCCCGGGGCTCACCGCCGAGCAGCTGGTGGTCACCAGCGCACCCCAAGAGGGCATCTTCTTGGCGATGTCGGCGTTGCTGCAGCCTGGCGACCGCGTGGTGGTGACCACCCCCTGCTACCAATCGCTGGCGGAGGTGGGCCGGGCTCGCGGCTGCGAGATCGTGCCGTGGCCGGTTCGCCCCACCGCCACCGGGTGGTCCCTGGATCTCGACGAGCTCGAGACGTTGGCCGCGGGAGCCACCATGGTGGTGGTCAACTTCCCGCACAACCCCACCGGATACCTTCCGTCGCGGTCCACCTTCGAGAGTCTCGCCGACATCGTGCAGCGACAGGGCGCCTGGCTGTTCAGCGACGAGATGTACCGCGGTCTCGAGCCCTCGGCGGCGCAACGCCTGCCGTCGGCGGCCCAGCTCGATCATGAGCGCACGGTGTCGCTGGGTGGCCTGTCCAAGGCGTATGGGCTGCCGGGCTTGCGGATCGGCTGGCTCGC